>CAJXTM010000121.1 GCA_913061385.1 uncultured Rhodopirellula sp.
TCTACACGTAAGGAGTCGTCGGCAGCGTCAGATGTGTATAAGAGACAGGCTCTCGATGGGCATTCGTTTTGCATGTCATGTTTGCAACAAGCAACTGAACATCAAACGCGATTTAGCGGGGCGGCGGGGGGTCTGTCCTCAGTGCCAGTCACGCTTTCGAATTCCGACGGATGATACCGAGCAATCGACTCCGGTGGATGCTGTCAGGATTGTTCAACCGAATTCTTCGAAACCGGCTGGACATCCGAACTCGCCACAGCACGCAGTTCAGTTAGCTGCCGCGGTCCCGCACGTCGGTGGTACAGCGGTACTGGCAGAGAATGAGGTGGTTTCAGATGCTGCTGTTTCAGTGCCTGCTGTTTCAAATCTGGCTCAATCGATAACTCAGTCGCAGTCAGTACAGGATCCCGGTTCTCTGGACCTTGGGGTTGGTTCGATCCTCGATGAAGAACCCAACGCAACCTGGTATGTGCGTCCACCCAATGGTGGGCAGTACGGACCGGCATCAACAGAAGAATTGCAAGATTGGATCAAGCAGGGGCGGGTTGCCGCTACTGCATTGCTGTGGCGCGATGGTTGGCCGCAGTGGCGGGACGCCCGCGAGGCTTTGCCTGAAATGTCTGCTAGTTTGCCTGGAGTAACTGACGGTGGTGGGAACAATTCGAGCGTTTTTGCGGCCACGGGCGTTCAACTCGATGCTGTTGGGCATGATGCCGAGGCAGCCAGGGCGAGTGTCTCACTCAGCGGCGAGACGGGAATCGGTGCAGAACGGCGGTCACGGACCATGCGGCGAATCAGTATGATTTCGATCCTCGTTGCGATTTCAGCCACTCTGATCGGGGTTCTGTTCTACGTTATCAACCGTTAGGCGGAGTCGATCTGCCCCTTCTTTTCTCGCCGGCAGTCTCTCGCCGGCAGCCTTTTGCCAGCAGTCTCTTGCCAGCAGTCTCTTGCCAGCAGTGAGGGGGCCTTCCCTTACCAGTCTGTTGCTTGATCCACTACAGTGTGTTGCTTGGGTGCATGGCGATTTGCTTTTCGCTGGCGGCCAGTCAGAATTGAGATTCCCAAAATCATGCCTCCCACCGAGGCTTTTCGTTCTCAGGAGATATATTTCATGACCATCAACAATAAAGTCGCACTCGTTTGGTTCGCTGCAGGCGTGATCGGTTTGTCCAGCTTGGCCAGTGCTCAGGCGGAAGAGACCAAGCAATCTGTGAGTGTCTTTGGTGAAGGCAGTATCACGGTCCCCGCCGATTTCAAACGAGTGGAACCCAAGTCGCGAATTATCCAGCACGAGTTTCAAGCCAAAGCTGGTGAGGGCGATGACGTGAAAACTGCTCGGGTCACGATGATGGCGGCCGGCGGTGATGTGAAAGCCAACATTCAGCGTTGGCAGGGGCAGTTTGCCGGAGGTGATCAAGACGCTCGCAAGACCGAAGAAATGAAGGTTGGCAAGTGGCAGGTGCACGTTGTCGATGTCAATGGGAACTACGCGGAACGCGTTGGCGGGCCATTCGCCGGTGGTAAAGTCGTTAACAGGGAAAACTATGCAATGGTGGGTGTCATTCTAGAAGATCCCAACGGTCGCAAGTTCTTTCTCAAAATGATTGGACCCTCGGAAGTCGTGAAAGCAAATCGTAAGGCGTTTGTTGGCATGGCCAAAACCATCGATAAATAAGTCTGGCAGGATTTGAAGTTGCCACTCAGGGAAGGTGAATCATGAACATTCAGAGCTTTCTGGAACATCACGGTATTGTTCGCAATCCGTTTGCTGAAGAGGACGCCCAAACAGATCAGGTTTTTAAAGAGTACTGTATTAGCAGTGCTTATCACCCGATCTGGGACAAGGTTTATGGTGACCCAAAAGAACCATCTACCTCTATCATCTTTGGGCCAAAGGGTTCTGGAAAGACAGCCATGCGACTGCAAATTGATCGGCATGTTAGCCGGTACAATGAGGAGCATCCGGGTGAGCGACTGTTTGTAATTCGTTACGATGATTTCAACCCGTTCCTAGATCACTTCTGCGAGCGTTTGGCCCGCAGAACATCACGCAAACCTGAAAGAGTGCTGGACGCATGGCGTCTTTGGGATCACATGGATTCCATCCTCTGTCTAGGCGTGACCGATTTGATTGACCGGATCTTGAACGCAGACCAGGGAACGCCATCAGAGTCAGTGAGCAGTCAGAGGGTCCACGGGTTGGATCGTGCTGCCGCCCGTGACTTGTTGTTGTTGGCATCAAGTTATGATCAATCGACCTCGTCTACTTTCATGGCACGCTGGACTGACTTGAGACGAGCCTTGGGATATCGTAACTTTGCATCCAAAATCAGCCTGATTGCCGCAGTTACGGCCGCAATCCTTTCGGTTCTTCTGGTCGTTCTGCTGTACACCGGCAACTGGGGGAATGGTGATGGTGGGGAATCGGGTAATCCGCCGCGATTGACATTGTTGCTGATTCCGGTGATCACCCTGATCGGATCCGCCCCATGGCTGTGGCGGACCGCCAAGTGTCATCTCGCAGCTTTGGGTATCCGACGACATATGCGAGTGGGTAAACGCGAAACTGGATCACTCCGGAAAATTCTGCAGCAATTCCCCAGCAAGGAGTTGGCCAATCAGCCATTGCCGCGATACGACCGAACTGATGATCGATATGAATTGTTGAATAAGTTTAAGTCCATCCTAGAAAGCCTGGGTTTCAGTGGCATCATTGTTTTGATGGATCGCGTTGATGAACCCCACATGACTGGGGGTAAGTCGGAATTGATGCGGAGGTTCGTTTGGCCATTGCTCGACAATAAATTGCTGAAACATCCGGGTGTCGGTTTTAAAGTCATGCTCCCTCAGGAACTGCACCGTGACATCGATCGTGAGACCCGAGAGTTTCATGAGCGGGCACGACTCGACAAGCAGAATGTCATCTCTGCTTTTCAATGGACGGGCGAATCGCTCTACGATCTTGCTCGGGCCCGAATGTTGGCGTGTGCCGCAGAGGGGGCGAGCCCTGAACCCAAGGATCTATTTTCCCAGGATGTCAGTTATGAACGCATGCTTTCCGCATTTCAATCTTTGAGAGTTCCACGCCACCTGTTTCGATTTCTGTTTCGCGTGCAGGTGGAACACTGCAATCGGCATACGGATGCTCAGCCGGCTTTCAAGATCGGCGGTGAAACCTTTGAATCAACGCTGGCCGTTTATGCCCGCGAGTCTGAAATCGGCAACCAATGACCACCCGCTAGGCAAGTTTCAGCCCCAGCGATCACCGGCAGCCCCAGCGTTTGCCTAGGTTCCCAAAATGGGCCAGAACTAGGGTGGTCTGGGACCTGAACTGTTCCCAGACCGTTGAGATGCCTTGGCGAGAAGTCCAGCGGCACTGGTAAGCGGAAAAGTTCAGCACGCGAAATCGGGGTAGCGACTCTGTCCGAATCACGGTTCATTGGTCGGGAAATCCTGATTCGCAGCGGAAAATTGGGCTTGATCCAGAGAGAATGGGACGAAATGGTGGCTACCAAACGTAAGCACTGCGATTTCACCTTGTGAACGTTTCCCGTTTTGGTACTCTATTTGCCCCCCAGCGCGGGGTCCAAAACTTCCGTCAACACTTATCCTCGATGCTGAGCGGCTGTCCGCTTTCGGCCTTGAAAACTGGAGAATCAACTAGGTGGGTACTAAGAGAACAGGCAAAGGTCGACGTAAAGTAGGACGTAAAAAACGGCGTATGCGAGCGAAGATTCGACATCGCAAGAAGTAATTTGCGGATTTTTTGATGTATCGCATTGGGCAGTTGTGCCCATGCGATCAACGCACCAATTTTCCACTGCATGAGCCACAGGTCTGGTATTTTCTGGACATTCTGTCGCTTTTCGCGATGAGTGATTGGTGCTTAATATCGTGGTTTTTGAGCAGATGTCGTGCGAGAACGGCCTGCTTACGAGCGAAATGCTGCCATGACACGAACGCTTTGCTCAGGTGCAGCATCCACGCCGCAGCCCGCACGTTAAAGCGGCACAGTAAAGTGAGTTGCTGAAAATGACTGCGAAAAGCGTGCGATTTTCAGTGACGGCTTGCAACAAACGGTCTTTGGATACAAAGGTTGCATCGATAAAAGTCCGATGGGTGGAAGTGGGGTCATGCATTGGCCGCCACACTTAGTTAATCCAACTAAGTCCTCGGTTCCGAGTGGGAATCTTGCCAACGCGGTCTGATTTGATGCAGTCAAAAAGGCGTTTAGCCGCTAGATTAGAGACGATCCAAGATCGAGACGTCCGCGCGACGCGGGCCCGGCAGAATCATGCGAGCCACGGTTTCCTGATTTGCCGTCACCACAATTCCTTGTACGACTTGCCGCCCGTTCGGCAACCTGAACCCCCGCGAATGTCTACTGTCGATCCAAAAACGACCGAGTCAGATTCAGACAAAGCACCTGTTGGCCCACCAAAAAAGCGAGGTGTGCCAGAGGGTTTGTGGCTCAAATGTCCGGGGTGTCTTGCCTCGGTCTACAAAAAAGAAATTGAGCAGCGGCTCAATGTTTGCCCGAAGTGTGAACATCATTTTTATGTGTCCGCTCGCGAGCGGATTGCTCAGGTTCTCGACGAGGGCACCTTCGAGCCGATGAATGAGCACTTGCGGCCGACCGATCCACTCAAATTCGCGGACCGACGCAAGTATTCCGAGCGTTTGGTGAGCGAGCAGAAACGAACTGGTTTAACAGATGCGGCTGTGACGGGGTCTGGGATGGTTCGTGCCCGTCGAGTTGCGTTGGCCGTGACTGACAGTGCGTTTATCATGGGTAGCATGGGATCAGTGGTCGGTGAGCGATTGGCTCGCTTGATTGAGTGGGCGACCGAACAGGATCTGCCGTTAATCATCATCAGTGCCAGTGGTGGCGGGGCGCGGATGCACGAAGGGATTCTTTCCTTAATGCAAATGGCCAAGGTGTCTGCTGCATTAGCACGCTATGACGAGGCGGGCGGTTTGTTCATCAGCGTTCTGACTAACCCGACAATGGGCGGCGTCGCTGCCAGTTTCGCATCCCTCGGCGATTTGGTTTTTGCCGAACCCAAAGCATTGATCGGTTTTGCTGGTCCGCGAACAATCAAAGCGACGATCGGAATAGAATTGCCAGAGGGTTTTCAGACAAGTGAATTCCTCTTGGAGCATGGTTACATCGACCGCATTGTTGAGCGAAAGTATCTGAAAACTGAGATCGCCAAAGCGATCGATTATTGTGGAAAGTAGCAGTGATCGTTGTCTGTGCACGGTCCTGCTGCGTACGGTCCTGCTGCGTACAGTCCTGCTGCGTACAGCGAGATGATTCACGGCGATATTCAGAGCAACTCGCTACTTCACTCAGCACCTTAATCCACCCCTGTCTCACTCTACCCGTACCTCACTCCACTCCGTACCTTGTGACAGATGAGCCTGTTTGACTCCCTCAAATCCGCATTTCACTCGTCCTCAGGCAGCAATGTCTCGCGGAAGATCGACGTCGAGGGCCGCTTTGCAAGGCAGAGGACAGCTGTCACGGGAACCATGGCACATTTCTATGTAGCCAAAGACCGTGAGCACGACGATCGGATGGTCGGGATCAAAATCCTCGATATCGAGAAAATGGAGCTATTCGAAAACCGGTTCAAAGGCCTGAAAAAGCCCAGCGAAGGCGAAATCGCGCTGGCCATGCATCACCCGAACGTTGTCGAGACGTACGAGGTCGGACTCACCATGAAGGGGCAGCCTGTACTGATCATGGAGTATATCGCTGGCCCCAGTATGCAGAATATCGTCGTCCAAAAGCAGGAAGAACACGTCTCGGGACGTCGGCTGAAATTGATTCATGACATGGCCGAATCGCTCAGGTACGTTCATTCAAAGGCGTACATCCACCGTGATATCTGCCCGCGTAACTTCATCTGCCTGCCGGGAAGCACCGGAGTAAAACTGATTGACTTTGGTTTGTCGGTACCCGCCACGGCTCCGTTCATGGTGCCTGGGAATCGCACAGGAACACCCCTGTATATGTCACCCGAAATCGTCCGCCGGCGAGTGACCGACCAGCGGGTCGATATCTTCTCCTTTGGGATTACCTGCTACTGCCTCGTTTCCTTTGAACACCCATGGCAGGGAGAAATTCTCAATGGCCGGGCAGCACTGCACCACGATACCTCTCCGCCAAAGGACTTGGTGGACCGCTGCCCCAACGTTGATCCTCGTCTATCAAGGGCAATCATGAATGCTCTCAACCCAGATGTCACTCTGCGGACGGAATCCATGGAGCAGTTTTTGCTGGCCATCAAAAATGTTGAGACTGTCTTCGTCAAGTAAGACGGCGTTTGGCTCGCTCAGTCCTGCATGACACAGGCTGCTGTCCCATAAATCGGGTATGAGACTCCGAAATACACCCCTTCGGATCCACAGGACAACTCTCGATGCCGATGACCGATGGGAGTGTCGATGATCGCAATTTGTTGATTTTGACGCAAATTCTCGCTGCCGGACGAACCGAAAGGGCTGCTGTGGAGCTTGTGAGACAGCGATTAGACGATTGTTTTGGTCGAATTTGACGACTTTATGCGGTGTGCGGGCAAATCATGCCGATATTCGTAACGTCTGGGTTTGAAGGAATTCAACCGGTTCCTAGAGTGTCGTGGAGTGATTCGCTAATTCGGCACAATCGGACCGGAGCCCAAAAGGTGGGCTAGATTGGCGGTTTTCGCAGCGTTTTCGTTGACACTCGATTTAGCGTGTAACTATACTTCGGTGTGAGTGGTGAAATTGGGTAAGATTCCCGGCGTGGGAAGTCTGCGTGCCACTACCGTCCTCTGCTTCGAATATGATAGCGAGGAACTAACCTCCTCTCGTTTGGTCCGTCTCGTCGTCAACGGAAACACTAATGACTCTACTTGGTAAGTGTCTAACTGCCCTGATCTTGATACTGAGTGTCATGTTCGCGGCTCTCGCCTTGGTGGCTACCGCCTCGCACAAAAACTGGCGTGATGCGGTACTCACGGGAGAAAATGGTCAGCCCGGGTTGAAGGCTCAAATAGAGAACATCAGCAGGGAGAATTTGCAACTTCGCGGTGAGAAGGAGCGAACACAGAGTGCTCTGGCACGCGAGCAGGTCTCGCGTAAAACAGCACTGGCTGCACTCCAAACTCAACTCGATCGTCTTCAGGAGGAGTTGGGTAGAAGCGGTGCCGAGGTGGAACGACTCGGGACCCAGGTCAGTGAGTTGACCACTTCGGATCTGAACAAGACCAAACAGCTCGAGACGTTGACTGACGATAATGAACGGTTGCGGACCAGTGTGCGTGAAGAGCAGGCCGCTCGAGACACATTGTTCACGACGACACTCGTTTTAACTGATCAGATGAATGTGCTTCGCGGGTTCAAGCAACGCTTGGAGCAGCGAAACAAACAACTCATGGCCCAGGCTACTCGGTTCGAAGAAGTCATTGCCGCACGCGGTATCGACATCAACGAACCTCTTGATGGTGCTCCTCCTGAGAGGAATGGCAACATCCTACAAATCGATCGACCCAGTCATTTGGTGCTCGTTTCGATTGGATCAGACGAAGGTCTACGAGCAGGTCACTTCCTTGAAGTGACGCGACAAGGCCGCTACGTCGGAAAGTTGAAAGTGCGTAACACTGAGCCGGATCGTTCGGTTGCAGAAATTCTGAAAGATTACAGCGAAGGCATCCTGCAGGAGGGCGATCGTGTCGACACTACCCTCGACTGATACGAAAACAAAGCAACCAGCTAGCGTTTACACCGTGATGCTGTTTTTAAGCATGCTATTCATGCTGCTTGCGGTAATTGCAATGTGGATTGAATACCAGCGCTACGCGCCGGAATTCTGGGAGACTAAAACCGCACAGCCGCAAGAGACCAGCTTTATCGTGCCCGCTGACGAATGTCACCTTGCCTGATCGGTTGGTGTGCGTTTCGCCGTTCTCGAATAGGCTTACGTTTCCCGGCCAGCATCATCGGCCAGCATCATCGGCCGGGGGCACGTGGTTTGACGTGCGGGAAGAGCTCGTTTGACCCCGTTTCCATTGGCCAGCCGTTCGTTGGTTGGGAAGTCGTTCATGCTGCGCATTAAACTGCTTGCTGCGTAGTGATTCATGAAGTCGCTCGCACATGAACCCTGTCTCTTATACACATCTCCGAGCCCACGAGACCGAGGCTGATCT
>CAJXTM010000122.1 GCA_913061385.1 uncultured Rhodopirellula sp.
GGGCTCGGAGATGTGTATAAGAGACAGGGTATGAACGACCAATAATTCCAGTCTGCGAATGGACCCAACTTCCGCTGCGAACGCCAGCACGATCTGAGGGTCACTGAGATCATGCCGAAAAGCCACGACATTGACCGCGAGATGTTTACGCACCAACCATTCAAGTGTTTCTGCGGTAACAGGATCAAGGTTCAATCGACTAGCGGTTTCTCTTGCAATCCTTGCCCCAACAATGCAGTGATCTTCTTCATATCCCTTGCCAATATCATGGATCAGCAGGGCTAGATGCAGCAAACGTTTATCAGCGAGTCGACGATACCGACGCCCCATACCACCTTCATCATTTTGCAATTCGGTGGCGGCCTCTACAGCCCGAAAGCTGTGCGCATCAACCGTGTACTTGTGATACGCGTTGAACTGAAGCAACCCTCGCATGTGTTTGAACTCAGGAATCAATTGCTCAATGACTCTCAACTCATGCAATCGCCGAAGAAGCGGAGCAAGTCGACCAGGTCGACTAAGCAACGAGAGAAACGCATCAATGGTTTCAGTATCAGGCGGTGTTGAAATACGATCCTGCATTGCCTGCCGGATCGCCTGCCAAGTCTGGTGAGTAATACGCCGGCAATGCTGATTCGCGAGACTCATCAATCGCAAAATATCAGGAAGACTAGCGGCAAACTCCTCGATGTGTTCCTTGGGCACCCAAATGTGGGTGGGCCCCATACGAATATGCTCAGCAATCTCTTTTGACAGAACTGATTCAACCGCTCGATGAATCAGCGGTCGACTTTGCGCGTCATCTACAAAGTAAGCAGCGGCGTACCGAACATTGCGTGTGTTATCAAAATAATCCTGCATGAATTGCTCGACGGGCAAAATTCCATCGCTGCCCTTATACCCCCACGCCTCAGCAATCTCTAATTGAGTCCCTCGATCAAGAACATCGAGGCTTTTTCCCTCTCGAAAATGCAGCTCATGTCGAAGCCTTAGCATGAATGCATACGCTTGCCGAAGATATCGATAATCTTCTTCCGGTAGTGCCCCTAGTTTAAGTAGGCGTTCCAAGTCAGTTTCACCGTAGCGTGCAAAGCCAATCCAGCGGATAAGCTGAATGTCACGTAGTGCTCCGCGAGATCGCTTGACGTTCGGCCTCAGCAGGTAAGCAGTGTCTCCCCATTTGCCTCGCTCTTCACGGCGAGCCGCAACAACTTTCTTGACGATCTCTGAACTGCGCCGCATTGCACCATGCCGAAACGCATAAAAGTACTTAGTGTACAAACGCAGACTGCCAGCCAGCAAACGCGATTCTGAGAGAGAGGAATAAATGACTGGATCCTCCCACGACATCCGGCACGCCTCATTAGAAGTGCGAAACGAAAACCCAGGATCGATTCCTGAATCCCCAATATCCTTTTGCAGATTGCCAGCAATTTTGGTTGCCAGACTCTCTGCCCTTGGGGTCGTCAAAAGCATCAAGTCGGCATCACTGTAGGGAGCCAGATCACGTCTACCAAAACCACCATGAGCGATCAGCGAAAGGCCAGTAAGACGTTCATCAGTCGCGTGTTCACGAATCGCTTCATGCCAGATATCGAGCACGACATCGTCATAAACGTCGGCCAACAGCGTAGAGACCTGCATGCCAGGCGTACCTGAGCGATGCTGTTCAAGTGCTTTTCGCCGCCCTTGTTCGAGTGCTGCACGACAGCGTAAGACGATTGGTCTCATCGACATGGCAAGATACTCAGAGCGGACGCAGAGACGGGCGTCTTCGTCCTAACCCGGACATTTTCAAGGAATAGTGCATCGCCCGCGGTTGCACACGATCCACACCGCAGTCTCCGTCAACCGACCGCAGAGCGTTGCTGAAGGTGCGACAGCTGAGTAACCGCTTGGCATGAGGAATGGCCCTACAGGGCGTCTTCCCCTCGCTCACCAGTGCGGATCCGAATCGAATCCTGAAGATCCGTCACGAAGATTTTCCCATCTCCAATCTGACCGGTTTGCGCAGTCTGCAGAATGGTGTCAACGACCATCTGCAAATTGTCGTCAGTACAAATGACCTCGATTTTCACCTTCGGAACGAAGTCGATGGCATATTCCGTGCCTCGGTAAATTTCCGTATGACCTTTCTGGCGACCGAAGCCTCGGACCTCGCTCACCGTCATCCCATGAATGCCCTGATCTGTCAGGGCATTTTTCACATCTTCTAGTTTGAAGTGACGAACAATGGCTTCGACTTTTTTCACGATTTTTTTACCTCACGCCGGGCAAAGGTTGCTGCTCTTTGAAAGCTCATTGTACACCCGACCGGCCATCGAACCAGACGGGCAAAAAGATCGATGGGAGCTTAAAAACCAAAAAGTCACCGGAGACAGAGAATTCGTGGTTACATCAAAGAAATAACGACCGAAACCTGCATTCCGAGCCCAAACACCGATGGATTAGCAGTCTAGGAACTCTGCGTTACTTCATCCGGCTTCACCCATTCCACATCTGCCACACCCTTCCTTTTATTTACGGAACGAGTGAGCACAAACAGGAAATCACTCAGACGATTCAAATAAATGACCAACTCCTCGGAGACACTTGTTTCGTGCCTGCGAACAAGCGTCACGACCCGGCGTTCAGCTCGGCGACAAATGGCTCGGGCAAGGTGCAAATGGGTAGCACCAGCGTCGCCAGCGGGCAAGATAAATTGCCGTAGGGGGGATAACGTACCCTCGTGCTCATCAATCCACTGTTCAAGTTGCCCAATATGGGCGTTCGAAATGATCCTCATGCTGTGATCATCGGGCTCGGGAGTCGCCAATTCGGCCCCAATCGCAAAAAGTGCATGTTGGATAATTTCCAGCTGTGTGTCGACGATATCGCCTAAATCAGCTGATCTGGCGGTACCAATCGCAGCATTCAGTTCGTCAACAGTGCCATAAGCTTCGATGCGATCATCATCCTTCGCCACTCGCGGTCCACCAAATAGACCGGTGCTGCCGGTATCGCCAGTTCGTGTATAAATCTTCATAGATGACTCGTCGGGTAAAACAGAGCTCAGTTTCGGTTGGCTGAGTATCGCCTAAGATAGTCTTTTGTAGGGAACTCCTGATAAACGACAAGGCATGAAAATCTCTACTGGAAAAAGAGTTACTGCTGCAGGCATTTTATTGATGACGGGTGTCCCCAATTCAGTCGAATTTCTGCTCATGCGTCACCCGACCCGCTGGGATCTGCCAAAAGGTCATTGCGAAGCAGGCGAATCATTTCTGGAGACCGCACTCAGAGAAACAGAGGAAGAAACCGGTATTGCTGCCAATATGATTAAGATCGATCCCCGATTTGAATTCGACTTGATCTATCAGGTTCAATATGCACAGACTGGTGACGAGCTTTTGGACAAACAGGTCCGCTACTTCCTAGGTTTTCTGGATCAGAAACCTGAGTTGATTTTGACTGAACATTCCTCGGCCGCCTGGCATCTCTGGCGACCACCCCACAAAATCCAAACACAAACGATTGATCCTTTGCTGGACTCTATCGCCCGTCATTTCGACCAGCACGGCGGGCCATCGGTCGCAGGGTAATCCCATCGCTGCATCTCAGGTTCAATCCCCCCAGCGTTATTACTTTTGGATGGGATAGTTTTCCTACTGTCTGCCTCACAGAATCCTGCAGAGCAAAACTTTTGCCTTGCAGCAGATTTCTACAGAGCATCCTTTACCGACCTTCCTGCGATGGCTCCGGACTTTTTGGGTGGTAACTAATGGAACGGTTATGCCATTTCTGCGGAGAGGGTTCGCTAACCTTTCTAGGAAGCTAGCGTCGGTTCGGCAAACCTGCACGCGGACGTGACCTAATGTTGGGTGTAAGCGATCAGATATTAACGGCAACGTCACTATCAAATCGCCCCTCACTTCCTCATTCGCGACCGAAACCGGCAATTCATTATGGGCTTTCTGAAACGCATCCTCCGCAGCAGCGTGGCCGACGACGCAATCAAAGGCAATTCAAACGGCAGCTTTGAGTCACTTTCAGACGATGAATTGCAGACTCACATGGGAATTAACTCCTACGGTGTGTTTGACCTCACTGATGCAATTCGACCATCCTACGATCTTCAGATTGTTCCCAAGCAGGGTTACCGATACGACGAGTACATTGATGAAAGCAGTGGTACACGTACGCCCGTCATCATGGCTTCAGCTACACGCCACGCCCTGATGGACTTGTTTCTGGATCTGATTGAGCCTCTAGGAACTTCCGTCGATGTTGTTCTGGAAACCAGTCATCACGCCGGGAATGATCAAGAAGACCTGTATCGTGAACATATTGATGTCCCGGTATTGAAAAGTATTCTGTTAGATTTCGAGGACCTTTTGCTCAACGACGGTTGCACTGGCATCGCGGTGATTAACCCCGCAAAACGGCAAGAAGTTCAGTTGGATGAGCACAAACTATTGATCGTTTATGGCGATCCCCTGGCCGAATTTGAGCAGACATTGATCACAAGCGACGTCTATCCCGACGACGAAATCCAGTTTGTCACTGAAGCTGAGCATGTACACAGCAGCAGTGAAAGAATGTTCCGCCAGTTCAGTATGCTCAAACATCGTCTTGGAATGGACGGGGAATCAAATCAAGGTTCTTGGGAGTAGAAAGAACTCAACGAGTGGAAAGAACCCGGATCATGTCCAAGGATCGAAAAGCCACCTAAAAGAGAAGGCAGTCTGGTCGACAACCTGCTGGACTTTTGCGAGCATGCATGTCGGCCCTATTTCAATCCACAGGTAAGGTAATCCTTCAATGATCCTGGTGATCAGCTCCAGCCTCCACCCAGGCAGTCGTAGCCGAATCATGGCTCGTGCCTGTGTCAGCAAACTGCAAGAACTTGAGACTGAAGTCACTTTGTTTGATCTGGCTGAATCACCACTCCCACTATGTGATGGTGCGACCGCCTATGGTGACAGTAACGTCCAGCAACTTAGCGGACTGGTCGAGAACGCAGACGCAATCCTGATTGCTTCTCCGGTCTATAATTATGATGTCAATTCAGCTGCAAAAAATGCGGTTGAACTTACCGGCAGAGCATGGACGGGAAAAATAGTGGGGATGATGCTTGCTGCCGGTGGACAGGGCAGCTACATGTCAGCGATGGGGCTTGCCAACAGTTTGATGCTTGATTTCCGTTGCCTAATCGTCCCACGCTTTATCTACGCAACCGGCGAGTCGTTCGAAGGGGAACAACTGGCTGATGAAAGCATTCAAGAACGTGTGCAGATTCTAGTTGAAGATACGCTTCGCCTCGTCAATGGCCTCAATTAAGCCCCTTGATGTCTGACTGCCTTCAGCTGGTGACTTCCTGCGGTGTCAGGTAAAGCTTCTCTGCATTGATAAAGGCTTCAACGGATCTTGGTGTTCGAAAACGAATACCCTGCCCTCGTCGGACTCGCTCTCTAAGTTGACTGCTGGACAGTTCAATCAATGGCATGGTCACCCGGCATTCGCGAATCCGTTCAATTTGCGTCTGACTCGCCAGCCCCGCGAGAACGTTGTAGTCAATGTTGTCATCGGCACCTCGCTGCAACACCACCAGAGTGACCAATTCGAGCAAGCGTCTTGGCTGATGCCATTGTCGAATCGATGCCAACGAGTCACTGCCCATGATCAGGAAAATTTCTGCATGTGGAAATTCCATTTTCAACCCCTGCAGAGTATCGACCGTGTAGCTGACATCACCTCGTTTCAGTTCCCGATCGTCAACGAGGTAGCCCTCGCATCCCGATACCGCCAAGGAAAGCATTTGCCGTCTCTGGTCATTGGAAGCGACAGGGCCATCAGGTTTTAGCGGAGAAATCGCAGCCGGGATCCACCGAATTTCATCCAATTCAAGAGATTCACGAACTGCCTCAGCAATCCACAAGTGTCCGATGTGAGGAGGGTCAAATGAACCTCCCAGTATTCCGATTCGCATGGAGTCTGCCATTTTCTGCCTGAAATTCACGTGTTTTGCAGGTTCTGTGACCGAACTTGTCCAACCCCAGCGTCACGCTGCAGAACAGACGCGGCAGATAAAAACCCAGCAAATGCTGCCCACGACGCTGAATCGCAGCAGTCAAACAGGAAGCAAACACGCAACGGGTTGGAACATTCACTATGTTGACCGATAACTTGGCTCTTACCAATCAGCCTTCACATTTTCTTTCTGATCTTATGACCAGCCCAATTGAACCGCCCGACGCGGAATCGGGGCATGGAAACACGGACGGGCCGGAAGGTCAGAACGAGGAAAAATCGGAACTACGCTCCAAAAAATCTCATCAGACGGAATTGTTTGAAACAGATGTTCCACCATGGGAGATGACGGCAGAAACCTCGATTGCGACTGCAACCATCGTGTTCAGTGAGGCACCGCACGGGCCCTACGACTACCGCATCCCAGATTCCATGCGTGATAAATTGCAAATTGGCATGCGAGTCCATGTCCCGTTGGGCCAACGTAGAAAACCACTCACAGGCTGGTGTACCCATATTGATCTCGATGCAAAAGCACGACGATCACTGCGAGACATCGCTGAAATCATTGACGAAACACCTCTTTGCGACGCTTCGTTAGTGCGGCTTGTTTTATGGATGAGCCACTATTACCAAGCACCTGCGGGTCAGGTTTTCGACACGCTGATCCCCTCCAGCGTTCGCAGCAATGCTGGCACACGTGAGAAAACTTACTTTCATCCACGCATGGAATCTTTGGACGACGCGACCATCAATGGACTACCCAAAAAACAACAGGCAGTCGTTCGGCATCTGATCGCTGCCGCTCGACCGTTGACGGCTTCCCAATTGATGGCAGAAGCATCTTGTACTCAGGATCCAATTCGCAGACTTCAAAAGAAGGGACTTCTTAAACCCGAGACACGTCGGGAAATGACAACCACCAACCCAACACGTTGGCAAGTGAGCGATGGTGAAACGGAACGTTCATTGACGCTGACCAATGACCAATCCCACGCGTTGGAACGAATCACTGCTGCCGTCGACAGCGGAAAAGGCAAGACACTCGTTTTGCATGGTGTGACAGGTAGTGGAAAAACCGAAGTCTACATACGCGCTATCGAACACCTTGTCAGGTTCGGCCGCGGCGCTATCGTTCTCGTCCCTGAAATCAGCCTGACCCCTCAGACCCGTGGTCGATTTGAACGCCGTTTTCAATCAGTCGCGGTTTTGCACAGCCAGATGACCCCCGCTGAAAGGCACTTCCAATGGCAACGAATTCGGAGCGGCGAAGTGCAGGTGGTCATAGGCCCACGAAGTGCCGTGTTTGCTCCATTGCCGCGTTTAGGGCTAATCATTCTGGATGAAGAACACGATTCATCTTTCAAGCAGGATACACAGCCGAGATACCATGCCCGTAAAGTCGCTCATGCCCGTGCTATGTCACTGGGTGTACCGCTTGTTCTTGGTTCAGCGACGCCATCGCTCGAGTCATGGCAAGCAACTCAGACGGGTCATGCAGAAATGGTTCCGCTACCTTGCCGGGTCAATGACTTGCCCATGCCCGATGTACAGCTGGTTGATCTGCGGGTAAGAGATGACCGATCATCGGGAGCAATCAGTCGGCCGCTTCATGTTGCCTTGCGGGAAACACTTAAGGACAAAGGCCAGACCATCCTGCTTCTCAATCGGCGAGGTTTTGCAACGACCATTCAGTGTCCAGCATGTGGAGACGTTGTGGCTTGTCCAGACTGCGACATGCCGCTCACCCACCACCGTGATGGCGGAAAGGCAATTTGTCACTACTGTGACTTCACGATCCCCACACCACCTGCATGCCCTGCGTGCCAATTTGACGGGATCCGATATGGTGGCCTAGGAACACAACGCCTCGAAGCCGAAGTTAAAGCCAAGTTTCCCGAGGCACGAATCGCTCGAATGGACAGCGACACCATGAGGCGTCCCGGCAGCCACCAGAGGGTTCTTTCCATGTTTCGACGCGGTGATCTTGATATTCTGCTGGGTACACAGATGATTGCCAAAGGTCTTGATTTCCCGAACGTACTGCTGGTGGGTGTGATCAATTCTGATAGTGCCCTGCACTTCCCTGACTTCCGCGCCGCGGAACGGACTTTTCAATTAGTCACACAGGTCGCAGGCTGTCTCTTATACACATCTGACGCTGCCGACGA
>CAJXTM010000123.1 GCA_913061385.1 uncultured Rhodopirellula sp.
AGATCAGCCTCGGTCTCGTGGGCTCGGAGATGTGTATAAGAGACAGGACATGGGCCAAAGCGGTTCCGTTACGACTGTCATTGATTCCAATGACCGAAACGATTTTTCTTTTCCGCTGGTGAACTCGGCTTCTTGGCATCGAGCGTCGAAATGCCCTCGCTGTACAGCATCTCGCCACTATAGCCGTCATAGAACGTGACGACGACTTGAGGCTCGTCATAGGCCACAAATTGATAACCAGGCCCCGCTGGGCGGCCCGCTTTCACGATGTTATTGACCGAAATAACCGAGTACACGGTATGCCGCTGCCGAAGGTAATGCACATTATCGGGATACCCTCCCAGCCATTTAATTTTGATGGTGCGGCCTTCGCTGTCAAACCAGCCTCCCAGCGGCGGCAAGCCAGCGGTTCCGATTGGGTGATTGGCAGAGTTCACAGGTGACACAAGAAACTCCCAAACGTTGTCGGTGATCTGAGCGGCCACAGGGTGGTGCACATCACCCGTAAGCAATAGCACAGGCTTATCGAGTTGGTCCAGCACCTCAGTCAACTCTTCACGCTCATGAACGTAGCCGCAATAACCATCCCCTTTTGATTCGGTACTCTCGCCTCGCATGTGATAGGCACTGTGATAGATGAACCATGGATCAGGCGAGATCACAAACAAGAACTGAGCCGAACTATGTGTCACAGTTTCGATGAACCACTTTTTCTGCGTGTCACCCAAGACATGCCGATCTTCATCCTTGGCATGCTCGACACCTTTGAACTTGCTTCTTTCACCCCTTGTGTCGAGGAACAAGAAGTGGCAATTCCCAACCACTTTATCGAAATAATGATGAGTGCCGACACTGTAGGGAGCTTGACCGGAAACTTTTGCTGCCGGTTCAATTTGCAAGTGAGTCGCATCCAGGACCCGCTTCACCCGATAGACCCCCACATTTTTACCACCACGGGTCACTGCCGATGGTTTTGCAGCGCCTTTAAAGAATGGTCCCACGTGCAAGGTGCTGACCTGCCGCAAATCTAATTTTGTAAAATCTGCCTTTGCATCGTGCAGGACATTTGATGCCTTCTCGAGAATTGCTTTTCCAAACTGCACCGGCGCTCGCTGCGGGTGCTCACCATTGGCCCAGTCTGCATAGTACTGCCACACACGTATCGCTGGATCGCGAACGAGGTAGTTCCCATCACCCAACCCAATTTCGCCACTACCGTCGATGTTGTCGGTAACCTCGTGGTCGTTGTACATCGTCAGCATCGGCACGTAACGCAACAGCCGATTCAGTGAACGACCACGATCCAGATAAAGTTTGTAGTTATTCTCGATACCTGCCGCTGAACCATCGAGCGTTTCTTCATAACTGTAGTCCCCATTGACGATGTGAAAAGAAATCCGATGTCGATGCTTTTCCCAAATCGTATTGAACGCAGGCGGATTCGGATAAATCCCATACGTTTTTCCGGGTGAACGCTGCCGCTGACAGGCCCCAATTGAGAAGCTGAAATTGAACTTTCCTTCTGGATTGAACTTATGCTCGTAGCTGCTCTTTCCCGGCAAGGTGCGAAACGTCGGCCAGGGATCTTTGAATTCCGATCGCAGGTCAATGATCTCGTCTCCAATTCGGATAGCGTACGCATACTCCGTATTGGGAAGCAAATCGCCAACCTGAACAAATCCGGTGAAGTCCTCGGCCTTCAGCGTTCGTCCACGGTACACATCCGCAC
This sequence comes from uncultured Rhodopirellula sp., assembly GCA_913061385.1. Taxonomy (GTDB): domain Bacteria; phylum Planctomycetota; class Planctomycetia; order Pirellulales; family Pirellulaceae; genus Rubripirellula. Next base: position 1,730 of record CAJXTM010000123.1, read on the forward strand.
CGTCGAAAGGCGGACGAATGGGACGAACCAAAACATCAAATTCAACCTCTTCATCAGCACGAAGCCAGACACGCACAGAATCCATGGTCACATCGCCCAGAACTGGCCCGTGAGTCACTGCGGTGCTCTGGCGTGGAACAACATGATTCGCCACCGGATCAGGCCAACCGAGGTCCTGCGACATAGCAACGACAGGAAAAACCAGCAAACCAAATAACACGCATTTTATCAAAGTACCATTCCTCACTGAACTTCATTAATTCACGAATAGGGCAACCCAGCGTTCCTAATTACCAGCTGACCTCAAGCCTACCTTATCAGGTCGGCGGACACTAAGCAGAGCGTGGACTCAAACACGAAGTGCTTGTGACGCTTGATTCCGCGAGGCGCGGATTTTCAAGCTGTCGATCACCTGATTTATGATCGCGATGTGCCTACCAATAAGAAACCGCACCTACCAGCAAGAGACCGATCCAAGAGAAGCGGAGGAGGCAAACGATGACACCACGTCATCGGTCCAGTGCACGCACGAGGGCAAATCCGATCCAGTCCACCTAAAACCACACGGATTCTGAAAACATTCGTCGCGTGATTTAGGCAAGGTGGTAAACGACAATGCCGCATGACTAAACGTCGAGGATCGCCTCAATTGGCTTTCCCTCACAGCGTTTCATAGGACGTCCGATTGGGGTCTCCAATTCCTGCTCGTAATCGACACCCAAGGCTGACAGAATTGTCGCATGCAAATCGCCAACACTTACCGGGTCAGTGACATCAGCCATGGGTTTTTCAGGATCGAGGGTCGGCTTTGCAGCGGTGGCGCCGTGAATCCCACCCCTGCGAATGCCGCAGCCCGCAAGAAGCGCAGAAAATCCATGTGGCCAATGATCCCGTCCCTCAGCTGGGTTGATTCCTGGAGTCCGCCCAAATTCACCACCGCAAATAACGAGCGTTGAATCGAGCAAGTCACGTTCTTCAAGACGCCTCAATAGGGCTGACAAGGCTGGATCAAGCTTCCCACACGCTGACGACTGCAACGAGTGATTCGTAATGTGCGAGTCCCACCCTCCTAATGTCACCTCCACGCAACGTGCCCCCACTTCGATCAAGCGTGAAGCAGCAAGTGCACCACGACCGAACGCACTATCACCGAAAGAATCGCGAACTTCCTTTGACTCAGATGACACATCAAAAGCATCTAGTTGTTGACTTGACATCATCCTCAGTGCGGCATCGGTCGCGGTTTGATGAAGCGTTCTTTTTGATTCCAACTGCCGGAGTCTTCCCCTTTGAAATTCACTTTCGACCACATCAAAAAGATCAGCAACACGTTGGTCGAAACGGGCCTCGGGTACGGAACGCCGTATATCCGGAACCGGTTGGGCAGGGTCATATATTTTAAAAGCATCATAAGCTGCCCCCAGATACCCGCCTCGCCCAGGCGAACCACCCGGCACAATGGAAATGTGGCGTGGGATGTCAGCCCCGGCCTGATCAGCATGACAGAGTACTGCCCCGACGGACGGATGTTTCAACGTAGGGTCAGGACGGTAGCCAGTTTTAATGTTGTAAACGGCACGTTCATGGTCGCCTTCTTTGCTTGTCACACTACGAACCAGCGAGGTCAGATGCATTTGCTCGGCGGTCTGCGGCAACAAGTCAGAAATCTGCAAGCCGGTCACAGACGTTGAGATCGCTGACGTGTCCCCACCATAAACTCCACCAGGGTGCGGATCAAAAGTCTCTAACTGGCTGGGACCGCCTTCTAACCACAACAGGATGACACTTTTCGGCCGCGCGGGGTCTGTTACTCCCTGATCGTCTGCCCAAGCTAATCGTCGGGCAATGGAAGACATCAGGATCCCGCCCCCACCAGCACCTAACAATGTTCGACGTGACAGGTGCGTCCGACGATCACAGAACTGGTTTTGATTGGATTGTTCTTGTAAAGACATAGGTATCGCCTGGGCTTTCCCGATAATTAGTGATTCCATGCAAGTTCGCTGCTGTTCAACAGGATCCAAACGAGATCCTCGATCGCTTCGCCAGAGTCCTCCGAACAGTCTATTCTGGAAACGAAGTGTTTTTTCTCAGCCGGCGTGGGGTAGCGATTGAACGCCGCAAGATAAAGTGTTTCGACCGTATGCGCGCTGTCACGAGCAAACATTCCCACGTGCGTTGATGTGTTCAAAATCGGATTGGCTTCAACCAATTCACCGAGCAGATTTCCATTCATCATCAACAACCGCTGAGTAATGGTAATACTGTCGCTATTGAATTCATCTTCACCGATATCACCATACTGCGTCACAAAGTTGTTCGTTCCAGTCATCGTCTGCAGTTGCAGAACAAACGACGAATCACGATCCGTTGTCTTGATCCGTGCCGCCTGAATAATCGACCCCGCCACTTGCTCAGGCCGAAGGCGTACCAACGGGAACACAGCAAAATTCAGCTCATGCTCGGGTGTGATCTCAAATTCTGATCTGCTGTCCACTCTGAATGCTTCCGATTCAGCGATCACACGAATCAGCCTTCTGATGTTAAATCCATGGGCAACAAAGTCACGAGCCATGGTGTCCATCATGGGGTGGCTGAGCTCATCAAGGGGAAGATTATCAACAGCTTCCCCCATGGACCGGCCAAACATCAAAGCCCAGACGTGACTGACCGCGGCACGTGCAGCCTGAATATTCTCTGGGTGCGTGACCCACGCTGCCAAACGAGCGCGCGGCTTTCCCTCCTCAGGCAACAGTTCAGGCAGGAAAGGGACTCCGGCCTGCACGTCCGTTTCCTGTTCGTCATTCAGATATTTAAACGAGTAGTCGACAACACCATCCCGCACACCCTGCAATCCATTCGTCTTGGCACTCGTAAAGAACGCTGCCAGTTCGTGAAAGTCCTGCTGCATTCCTTCGCGTGGCTCCTGTGCGTCACCCAGATTCACGTTGCCCAAAAAATCGTTATGACACTGCAAGCAATCGATCCGCAAACCGAGAAACACCCGCGATGTGCGAGCCGCAAGACGAATCGGATCAGCACTACCATCGTTGCTGTCGAAAGTAGCCGTCACGAAATTGACCTGAGGCTTATCAGTCCAAAGCCCTTCTGCGGTTAATAACTCCCGCACCATTCGATCGTAACGCTCGTTCGCAGCAAAAACCTCTGCCAACCAAACACGGAATCGACGACGACGGTACGCAATGAACTGTCCACCATCGGTCCCGACCAGGAACCGGCTCCAGCGTTCCGCCCAGTAGTGATGAAAACGCTGGTCTTGCAACAGGTTTTCCAGATGCACGCGTTCGCGTCGCGACTCTTCAATTTGCTCGAGAGCCCGGATTTCTTCCAACGACAAACCGTTGCCGACCAACGCGAGTGACAATCGCCGGCAGACCGTCAGCCAGTTGGCTGGATTCGCATGATCCAAGCCCTGATTGGCCAATGTCTGATTCCAATCCGCGTTGACCCTCTGAACCGAGGGCAAAATTGACAGCCCATTCTTGTTAATAAAGGGCACGCTATTGGACGTCACGGTCTTCGAATCCAAAGCGACTCCGGTCAGCCATTGGCGGCTACCGGACAGGCCTGCCACCAGATAGCCAAAGGTAAGCAACACCAACACGGCAAACCAACTCCAACGCAGGCTAGCAATCGCCACTTTGGGAAACTTGCTCATGTAGTGAAATTCCAACCGTGGGTACAACAGCATGTGAAGGGTGGTTCGCCACCATCACCATGATATTCCTTAATCTGTTCACAAATGGCAAAAAAACTCGCAGCCCGACACAAATAACTCCATTAAAGAAAATTTCTTCCACCGAAGCCATCGACGATCAATACGACCAAGAATGCGAACCTTTTAATTTGGCGTTTATTTCCCTCATCAACACGATAACCATGAGCTGTTATTGAATCACCTGCCTGACTGGAACCCTGCTTCCATTGGAAGCAATCGAGGCGTTGATTGCATCAAGAATCAAATGCGTATCGAGTGCTATTTTCTGCCACTTCGCCAACGACTGCTCACCAACAAGCCGTGCAATCATCACACGCTCCTGACTACCTTGAAAGGTATGTCCTTCCACCTGACCTGATGCCTCATGTATCCAGCACCGCGTGGGTCGTTCTGCCCATGGACGTGTAAAGTCATCACAGATGAGTGAAGCAGTACTTCCAGCAACTTCAAACCATTTACGCGTGGCCGTGTCGTAGCCGCACGATATCGTCGCTGTAACTCCACCAGCCATCCAAAACATGGCAGTTAATCGCTGCGGTACACCCTCGCGGATGACGACATCGGCAGACACCTCAAGCGGAAGACCATTGCAGGCAAAGCGCACTAGCCCACAAGCGTACCAACCCAAGTCCAAAACGCAGCCTCCCCCCAACGAGGCATCCAGTCGATGGTCGTCAGACTGAAAAGGCTGATAAAACGAAACAGCAGCGCTGACATGTCCGATGTCACCCAGCCTTCCATCGCTGATCCAATCGCGAAACGAGTCAGTCCTTGGGTGGTGCAACCACCCTGTCGCATCCAGCCAACGAACATCTCGTTCCTGACAGACCGTGTCAATCGCGATCGCTTGATCCGCGGAAAGCGCTAAGGGTTTCTCGCATAGAACATGCAGCCCCTGTTCCGCAGCTGCAATTGCCCACTCGGAATGCATCGAGGGAGGTAGAGAGATGTAAACTGCGTCAACATCCTCTCTCTGCAACAAGGCCTCATAGCCTTCGACTGCAGAGGCGATCCCGTATTGGTCAGCATACCAGCGTGCACGTTCCAACGTTCGGCTGGCAATCGCCGTCACCTCGACGTTTTCAGTGGACTGCAAATCAGCGACCAAACGACGGGTGATTCGTCCGGTACCAATTACGCCGAAGCGAGTATTCAATTGTTGATTGGACATGTAGCAAAGATTGCTCGAAACAGTGAACCGTTACACGGTGGGAATACGCCATGGTCTGTGGGCAAACGCGTGCCCAGGTCGCCCTACCACACCACTACGACGGGTACAATCTGAGAAACAGGGTCTACCCATTCCGAGAAATCACTCACCAGTTCGTATCCGAGGTAACCAGCGACCAAGCCAATGGCGATTGAGCTCGTCCATAACGCGACATCATAGCCGACGGTCGGCAACATCCCGGCGGTGACACGACGGTAACGGAAATAGAGTGCCGCGAACACGACAATCACGAGGATTCCAACCGTCGGCAAGCCACCGAGTATAACCATCAAAGCAGGTTTCTCAAAGAACAGAAACAGACTCGCCCAGATCGCAGGAATGACCCAAGCGCAAAGAGCAATGTAGAAGCGTCGCTTCTTCTCATCTCCAAAATCGAAAATGCCAATTCGTGCAAACGCATCGGCAAACATTCGCGTCCAAGCGGCAAGGGCTGCAAACAGAGTCGAATAAAGCACGACAAAGGCGCCAACCACAAATAGAGACCTTGCCCAGGGTCCGAGCGACTCGGTGTACATGGTCCCGAGCGTGCTAATCAATGCTGAACTTTCGGGCACCACACCCTGTCGATTCAAAATGGCGGCCCCCAGTAAATAAAACATCACTGTCATGAAAGTGTAAGCAACCATCGCCAGCAGTGCATCGAGATACATAATTCGTATCCACCCTTTCGCTCTACGTTCCCATTCCTGCGAATCATTGCGAGGCCCGGCATAAGAGGCGTAGCCCTTCTCAAGCAGCCAGTAGTTATATGCCATGATTTCATCTCCTCCGACACCCGTGATCCCGAATGCACCGATGGCAATCAAAACGACAGCCTCGGGCGGAAAACTGGGAATCAGGCCTGATGCGAACTCATTGATCGAGATAGCAAAGTCTGTCGTCTGCAACGCACACAAGGAAGCGATTGTGAACGCCGTAAATAATCCAATCATGATCAAGGACGCTTTCTCGATCAGTTGGTAATAACCTCTAAAAACCAGCAAGGAAACTGAGGCTGCGACCAAGTAGGTAACAAGGCTGAACATCAGAAAACTTTCACTGGGATTCAGCCTGGGAAAAAATTCACTGATTGCCAACACGACCCCGCCGACAATCCCTCCCACCTGAAACATTTTGCCAATCATCAAGAGGAGCCATAGCCATATCGACCAATTTGCATTGCCAAGCCGAGGCCCAGGCAAACTGTTGAGCGAAGCCATCGTGGATTCACCGGAACAGATAGCGTGCTTACCGAATTCAATTTGCACGGTGACTTTAACGAGACAACTGAAGATAATGAACCACATCAGCATGAACCCAGCCTCTGCACCCACAATCGTGGTAGCAATCAATTCGCCTGAGCCAACGATCGAAGCCGACAGAATAAATCCTGGACCGAGATACCGCAGACTTCCCCAAATATTAGCTGTCTCTTATACACATCTCCGAGCCCACGAGACCGAGGCTGATCTC
>CAJXTM010000124.1 GCA_913061385.1 uncultured Rhodopirellula sp.
TGGGCTCGGAGATGTGTATAAGAGACAGCATCTAAGCAAGTCCCTTCACCGAGGATTCGCAGACGCCAGTCTGACGACTCTTTGGTAGCTTGTGCAAACGCATGAATCAGCCGGTCAAAGCCTTTTTCTGGCTCCAGTCTTCCAACGCCGATCACAAGCCTGTTTGCTTTCGCGATCTCTCGATCGGATCGGATCGGTGGTACATCAACTGCAGATGGAATCACGCTCAGCGGGATAGAGAATCGACGGCGCAGATGCTCTGCAGACGTATCGGACAAAGCAATCAGGTGCTCCGCGCGGCGATAGGATCGATCACGAAGCCATTCCCAGATTCGCCCCAATTTTTGCTGCGAGGGATCACTGCGTTCACTAAGAACCAGAGGCACATCATTTGGGCAGGCAAAGCCAGCCAGAATATTGGTACGATCACAAAAAGACAGCACCACATCCGGCGAGAGATCACTCAACGCGGATCGCAACTCAGCGATGCGACGACGGTTACCCGAAAACTTGGCAAACCAACCCTTCTGCTGAAAAAGCAAATTGAGCCGACAACGTTGGACCAAAGCATCCACGTCATGGCGATCTCCATTTCCATCCCCCAGCGTCACCAAGGTCACTTGATGGGAACGATGCGACAAACGCGATGCCAAAGCGGCCATGACGCGTTCGGCTCCGCCGCCATCGAGAGAATGAATGATGCAGACGATGTTCAATTTTGCGTATTCCGGCGTTGTCGATTGCTACGGTAATGAGGAAAGCGACGCATTTTTTGATTTTAATGGTTGAATGAGTTTAAGGGACCAACTAGCGTTCCTATTGGAAGGTGCGGGGGTGCTTTTCAAATCGTATCCACCGCGGAACAACCACCGCCCGGCGGACATCGGAAAGCAGTACATGTCGTCCCGCATCGTCTGATGCAAATTCCTGTCCAAAGTGTCCGACCGAGGTCTTCGATGAAGCGGTTATTGGTTTCCTGCTGCTTGTTGGCTTTCGCATATTTTTGTGCCCCCGGCAATGCAGCCGCTCAAGCTGGAGGTCAGCTTGGCTTTCTGCCATTTGGATTCTACCAGCCCTACGGTGCCACTTACGGCACCTCACTTAAAACACCGCCGTATTTTGCGACCAGCCCGCCAGTGTACTACGGCAGCCGACATGCTCGCCCCTACGGGCTGAGCCCTTTTGCAGCGCCGCCAATGGTTACAGCGGGTAAAAACTACCAAAGCCGGCTCCGCGTTCAGTTCAAACAACCTCGAGTTCCCACGCCCGGTCCAGCCCTACGTGGCGATATGAGATGTAACCCCTGCCTTGAGCAACCGGGCAACATCATCACCCCCGAGGAAATCATTCCGAGCAAAGGAGTACAAACAAGCGCAGTCGGATCAGTGCGACGCAATCCATTCTTCACTGATGACAAAGAGCTGGTTCGTAACTAGCTCGAAAAAAAGACCAAGCAACGCCCCAAAAACAGGGCCGGGAGAGGCGTTTTCAGCTGAATAACGCTACCCGCACTTTGAAACCGAATATCACTTCACAAGGTCAGCACTCAGATTAGGTGCTGATTCTTTTTTTGCGCTGAGTCAATGTTCAACTTGCGTACTTTTCTTGGCTCAAGCGGCAGCGTTCTCAGATCGTCTCTTGCCGTACCATTCGATCGCCATCACGATCGCAAATGACCCCAAGGCCAGTAGTAGCAATTGCAACAGATTGCCGTTCCATTCACTCGGCGACACATATTGCATGACTCGATTCTTAAGATCGAAGTCAGCGGTTTCGGGTGTCGGGCGTTGAAGTGGCCAAAGCTTCACAATGCTGCCAACCATCAAACCCATCAACGCCGCCATTGTTGAACTACGGAAATGCAGCAACAGCCAATTCAAGATCCGCGAAAAAGCGAGCAATCCAAAAACGCAACCACTACCAAACGCAACCAGTTGCGATAAGCCTTCCAAAGAGATGTTCAACTTCAAAAAATCTTTGATCAATCCAGTGATCATGTGGTACGAGCCAAACATGACTAGGACCAGAGCACCGCTGATCCCTGGCAAGATCATCGCACAAATCGCGATTGCCGCAGTCCCGAACAGGAACAGCAAATTGCCATTGCCTTGACCCGCAGGCAAACGTGAAACCAGCACCGCGAACACGATACCCATAAAGAACCAGATCACGCGTGACAGGGTCCAGCGATCAACGTAAGCCTGAACAATCCACACGCTTGCCAACAACAGCCCAAGAAATACCGCCATCGTTTCGGGCAAACGATTATCGAGCAACCACCCCATCAGACGTAAAAACGTCACAACACCAACAACGATTCCCACGGCAAGCATCGTCAGAAAACGGCCATCAACGTGTTTGAAAGCTTGTACAAACTGGCGTTTACGAAGCATCTTCAGTACGCATGCATCAAAGCAACTGATCGCAGCAATCAAACGCTGATAGTGCCCCATGATCAAGGCAATCGTACCGCCACTGACGCCGGGGACAGCATCAGCCGCACCCATGCAAAAACCACGCAGCAAGTTAATGAAGTCGCTTCCAAGATTTCCAGCCGCAGAAGACGCACTGGCGGAGGCTTGGCCAACGTTTACTGCAGACTTGCCCGCCGAAGCGTTCAGTTCCGCTTTCGAATCTGTGTCGCAGGTTAGTTCTCGCTCATTGCGATCCATCTTTTTCTTCCTTCAACGCAAACAACATAAAAGAACTCAACAATTCATGCTCTGGCATAACCGTTTGACTTGAAACACATTCCCCACCCAGTATCACAAAGATAGAATTGGCGAGAGCACGAGAAAAGAACAGCAAACCCACGTTGAGCGAGTACCATGTTTTCAGCAGCCATGAATCTCAGCAGCCATGTTTTCAGCAGCCATGAATCTCAGCAGCCAAGTGGCCCAGCGGGCAGCTATTTTGCAGCCAATCGCTGACTCAAACCTGCTGAAATCAATGCCTTCTAGACGACGTCACTGCCCCCGCAAAGGAAAAACCATTTCGAGTCGATAGGCAGCGTCAAACCCAAGTTTACTCAGTCTGCATTCCGACCTGACCTCGAAAATACAAAACAAGCTGACGCGATCAATACTTACCTTGGTCAAAGCCCAACATTGGATCAACCACGTTCGTGTACAAAATTCTGATTCTTGCCGTTGTTCAGGGAGTTGCTGAATTCTTGCCTGTCAGCTCGTCCGGGCACCTCATTATTCTCGGGGCATTGATCGGGGAATTCAGTGCATCGGCCAGCGAACTGGGCGAATCACCCACGTTAGAGATCATCCTGCATGCAGGCACGCTGGGTTCAATTCTGGTCGTGTACTGGAAACGAATTCTGAACCTTCTGACGAGCGACCGCAGAGTATTGCCACTGTTGGTCATCGGGACTGTACCAGCTGCAGTGGTTGGCCTGACAATCAAGAGTCAGTTCTCGACATTGCTAATGAACCCGACTCTGGCCGCAGCAATGCTGCTTGTGACGGGTGGAATGCTTGTCGTGCTGGGGCGGCTCTCACCCCGGGAAGGTTGCTATACGGAGCTGAATTGGCGAGCTGCCGTGATCATCGGCTGCTTTCAAGCGTTCGCAATCCTGCCGGGTGTCAGCAGGAGCGGATCGACCATTCTCGGCGGCAGATTGCTGGGACTCAAAAACGAGGACTCTGTCACCTTCTCATTTCTACTGGCCATTCCAGCCATCCTTGGGGCAAGTCTGCTTGCCGTGAAGGATATCTGGGAACAGGCGAAAGCGGGCGTGCCACTCGAATATTCCATTACCCAACTGGCAATGGGTGCCGCAGTTTCCTTTCTGGTCGGAATCGTTGCCCTCACTTGGTTGATTGGCTGGAGCAGAAAGGATCGCCTTCATTGGTTCGCTTGGTGGTGTTTTCCGGCTGGACTCTGGGCACTTTATCATTTCAGCGGGTCCCCCTAGATCCCCCCATTATTGCTATGGACACGCGTCTAGTATCAGGTACACTTGTGGACCCACCCAAAGACGGAACCCAATCCCCCCGTTTGATAAGGACCTCCCGCGATGGCTAATCAGCTCACTGCTAAGCAACAGAAGGTTTACGACATGCTTCGCGACCTGATTGTGAAGCGGGGCTACGGCCCCACAGTACGGGAAATCGGAGAGCATTTTGGGATCAAGAGCCCGAATGGCGTGATGTGCCACCTGCGAGCACTCGAGCGAAAGGGCCTGATTACCCGCAGCCCCAACAAGTCCCGGGCGATTGAACTGACCCAAGCAGCTGACCGGAGCGGTCATGCTCTTCCCATGGCTGGCATGGTCGCCGCTGGTCCAACCACGCTCGCTTTCGAACAGAATGATCGCATCGATTTCAGCGAAATGCTGTTCAAGGATGACCGATTCATCCTCCGGGTGTCGGGTGACTCAATGATCAACGCTCACATCGCTGATGGCGATTATGTCGTGATCCAGAAGCAGGAAACCGCAGCGACGGGAGATATGGTCGTCGCCCAAACGCCAGAGGGAGAGGCAACACTCAAGTTTTGGCATCCCGAGGGCGATCGAATTCGCTTGCAACCCGCAAATGATTCGATGGCCCCTATTTACGTGCGTGAAGCCAAAGTTCTGGGAATCGCGGTCGGTGTGGTTCGGACCGGATTGTAAACTCGACAGCGGCAAACCCAGACAGTCGCAAACGTTGCAATCCGAGCCTGACTCGCCTCGGATTGCAACCATGGCGCGTGCGGCTTGGTCGTGACCAACGAACCACTCGCTTCAGCTTTGAAACGCTGCCAAACTGGCTTTCGCAAGCCAAAACGCAATGAAACGGGCCCCCCTAGCGTCGCAGTGAACGCGACGACACGCCGACGGGGAGAACAGTGCTCAGCGGCGTCCCCAAAATCGCACGACTGGCCGCGGCATGGCCAAATACCAGTGAAACCAGCAAGCACTCTGAGTTGCCTCAGCTAAACTTGGTGAACCACGATCTGCCCTGACCAAATTCCCGATGAGAATGGCGACTCGGGCGAAATCACCCGATGAGTCCCAAGGTGGACCGCAGGAATTACCGACAATCCCGCTACATCATCTCACTTTTTCGCATGCGATGAGGGCCCAGAACGCCTAATTTGTAATGCGAATAACCAACCCGTTTGGTATCCTATGGACAAATAGGCGAGAAACCAACGTGGTTACAAAAACGCTCTTTTCTCTCAACCGCATGCTTCCAGGAACGCCGTTATGAGCCGAGTGGTTCAGGACTTTACTGATTTACTGCTAAAGAAGGGCGTCATCAGCCTTGATCAGCTGACGGAAGCCGAAGAGGTTGCCAAGACCACCAACGCTGACGTTGGTGATGTACTGGTACAAATGGAGTACGCCACGCCGGAAGAGGTGGCCGAAGCATTAGCAAAGCATCATAAAATCCCCTACGTGGATCTGCGATCCGCCCAAATCAGCGATGAAGTCGTCGAATTGGTTCCCGAGTCGGTTGCTCGTGAGAACACGGTCCTGCCCTTCAGCGAAGAAGACGGAGCTCTGCGGATCCTCATCGCAGACCCCTTCGATCTTGAAACCATCGAAAAACTGCGTTTCATCCTGAATCGAAAGATCGAAACCGCCCTCGCCTCCAAAGGGGCGATCATCGGTGCCATCAACCGCTATTACGGGCAGGTGGAGGGCGAATCTGCTGACTCGATGCTGCAAGAGTTCACCGACACAGCGATCGACTTTACCGAAACCGACGCCGATAGCGAACAAGCTGAAGAGGATGTCGACGACAGTTCGGCGCCCGTGATCCGCTTGGTCAACCTGATGATTCAGGAAGCGGTCCAATTGCGAGCCAGCGATATTCATGTTGAGCCGTTTGAAGATCGGGTACGCATCCGATACCGAATTGACGGTGTTTGCGTTGAACGCGAAAACGCCCCTCGAAGGATGCTTTCAGCGATCATCGCCAGGATCAAAATACTCTCCAAAATCGACATCTCAGAGAAACGGCGACCGACCGACGGGCGAATCAAGATCACCGTGGGCGACAAGCAACTTGACCTCCGAGTCAGCATCATCCCAACCAACCACGGCCAGTCTTGCGTGATGCGACTGCTCGACAAAGACAACATCAAAGTGGGTGTTCGACAACTCGGACTCTCAGAAAGAGACTTCCGAAACTTCAACTCACTGATCCGTCGGCCCAATGGCATTATCTTGGTTACCGGCCCAACCGGTTCCGGCAAGACGACCACGCTGTATGCCGCGCTCAACGCATTGAACCGTCCCGACCGAAAAGTGATCACCGCTGAAGACCCAGTTGAGTACTACCTGCCAGGTATCAATCAGGTCGAAGTTCGACACAAAATTGGACTCGACTTTGCCCTGATCATTCGCGCCATGTTGCGTCAGGCACCCAACATTATTCTTGTCGGCGAGATGCGAGATCACGAGACCGCCTCGATGGGGATCCAAGCCTCACTGACTGGACACTTGGTATTCAGTACACTGCACACGAACGATGCGCCCAGTGCCATATCACGAATGGTGGACATTGGTGTACCATCCTATATGGTGGCGAGTAGCGTGATCGCAGTACTCGCCCAGCGGCTCGTGAGAACCATCTGCCCACGCTGTAAAGTTCGATACACCCCCCCCGAAAGCACTGTCGAGGAATCTGGCCTACCACCCGAGATGGTGAAGCAGGCTGAGTTCTCGCGAGGCAAGGGCTGTGCGTACTGTGGCCGAACCGGGTACCGGGGTCGTATCGGCATCTACGAGCTGATGTTGGTGAACAACAAACTGCGTGAACTGATGTTCAAGGGCACGACCACTCAGAAAGTCCGCGAGGAGGCCATAAGTAATGGTATGTCAACACTTTACACCGATGGAATGCTGAAGGTAATTCGAGGCATTACAACCTTCGAAGAAGTCTATCGTGTGGCGAAGAAAACCGAACAAGAGAAATTGGCATTCCAGCACATTGTGGATGACCTTGATTCGCTCTAAGCCCCCAGCAACTTGTTTGCATCTGCCAGAAAAAGCGGAGTACCGAACCGCTTCTACTGTCACAGGACGACCCAGCCGGGACCGAATCCACAACGACAAGAATACAAACCGAAAGCGGCGACCGACGGGACCCTGAACCAAGCCTAACGATGCGGTTTCGGGTCATTGCAACTGGCAACCTTCGCGTCATAAACCTCTATACTGAGAGCGACTTTCTTGGTTTTTTGGGAGAAGCTGGCAATAATGAGTGCAGAGAGGTGGTCGAGATACGAGATCAAGCCCACCTCGACCAGCATGGTCTGTGAAAAGCCTTTTCCCTGCAGACCCTGCATTGATCGCGATCAAATTTCAAAATCCTTTTCCATTTAAACGACATTGCAATCCTGGCGGATGACCCTCCAAACGCAAACCGCGTGTCAATTGTGTCTCCGCGAGGTGCTCTGGGGAGCGACTCTTGGCTACCGTTCTGATCGACAAACTGCTGCAAGCAGCCATCAAGCAAGGTGTGAGTGATATCCACATTGTGGTAGGGCAACCTCCAGTATTTCGCCTGCATGGGCGGATGCGAAAACTGGAAACGAAAACGCTTGAAGCGGAGGACGCTGTTGCATTGATGAAAAGCATCACCCCCGAGCGATGCCAACGTGAACTTCAAGAGGCCGGAAGTACTGACTTTGGCTTTGCCTTCGGCGATGCCGCTCGCTTCCGCGTTTCAGTTTTCAAACAGCGGGGCTTCATCTCGATGGTGCTACGCCAAATCCCGAACGACAAACTGACTCCGGAGCAACTGGGACTTCCAGAAGCGGTAGTCAAGATGGTCCATCGTCCACGCGGACTGTTTCTTGTGACAGGCCCGACGGGCTCGGGAAAGAGCACGACACTGGCAAGCCTCATCAACTTGCTCAACGAGACTCTCGACCATCACATCATTACGATCGAAGATCCGATCGAGTTTTACCACGATCATATTGAGAGCACGATCAATCAGCGTGAAGTGGGCGTTGACGTGCCAAGTTTCTCGGAGGCGATCCGCCGTGCGTTGCGTCAGGACCCCGATGTGATTCTGGTGGGCGAACTCCGAGACCTTGAAACAATCGAAGCTGCGATTAGCGCGGCCGAAACGGGACACATTGTTTTCGGCACACTTCATACCAACAGCTGTCTCTTATACACATCTGACGC
>CAJXTM010000125.1 GCA_913061385.1 uncultured Rhodopirellula sp.
GGAGTCGTCGGCAGCGTCAGATGTGTATAAGAGACAGCCCCAGAACTGCTCAACAGCGTCTGATTGACTTTGATATCTCTCTCACTGCCATGTTAGGAGACGTTCGTATTGGTGGTAGTGATGATGTGAAAGGCTATGGTGGATTTTCCCCGCGAATCAAACTGAATTCGATGCAGGTGTTCCGTTTCCTGGGTGGCGAAGTCGAGCCAGACAAGTTGGCTGTGCAAGGGGGCCCATGGGTCGATATCAGCGACAAGAATCGAGGGCTGACAATCATGTCGCATCCAGAAAACCCAGTTGCAAATCAAGAGTCGACGGAAACTGATATCGGGAGTAAGCAAAATCAAGCAAGTGACCAAGCCGATCTGCCATCAACCCGTTGGATTTTGAGACGCAAGCGAAGTATGCAGAACGCTGTGTATCCGGGGCGCATACCCGTTTTGTTGTCGACCGACACACCCACACGCTTGCGGTACCGATTGGTCGTTCACGATGGAAGTTTGAATCCGAAGAGGCTACAGGGGATATACGAGAGTTTCGCGAACGGGAAATGAAAGATCACGACTCGTGGTCAGCCAGCTGTTGTCGGATTCTAATGCCGCAAGCGGGGTCAATCATGGCATGGGTTGCAACGTGGCAAGCGGTCGCGCCCGCGTCCAAATAGCGACTAACGTCCGTTGCTGTTTCGATTCCACCCAAACCAATGACTTCGATTTTGGAATTCATCTCCTTAATCAGGTCCGCAAATGTTTGAACTTGGGCAAGTGATGCGTCGAGTATCGCTCGACCACAGATGCCTCGCTGCTGGGATTCAAACATCAATTCGCTATCGTTCACGCCAACCCTGCTTGCAATGCTGTTGGTCATTGAGACTGCGTCGGCGCGCTGATTAACGGCGGACAAAAAACGCGGGATCGCCTCGATCTCCATGAAGTGTCCGACTTTGATGATCAGTGGCGTTCCACCCACGGCCGATTTAACAGCCTCGCTGACGATCGCCGACTGTTCAACGTCGAGGTAAAGCTGCCCGTCACACGTGTTGACATTCGGACATGAAAAATTGGTCTCTACGCAATCAGCGCCACTTTCAACTGCCCACTTCGCACATTGCGCATAATCTGATGCCAGTTCGTTGATCCCCCAGCCCTCTCGCATTGTGCCCACAACTGAAACGGAGAGTGTTTTTCTCTTGGGAAGTTGCTGGCGAGTCCATTCGACGTCTCGTCGCCACTTGCTTGGATCAGACGAGGGCATTCCAAAGGCCACCGCCCACGTTCCTTGCATAGTATCGCCCGGTGACACTCGTTTTTGCGTCCCATCGAGCTGTCCGCATTTGATCGGTTGCAAGTTGGGCAGTGGGTAGCAGCCCCGCTGACAGCTTCTTACTGTTTTGTAGGTCAGTACATCGAAACCCAGCGTGGCGTAGTAAAGGCACCAACGACCATTAAGAAGTGGGCCGGCTGGAATTCCTAATGGCGAGCCGACTTTGTGGCCACAGAATGTCCAGTTTCCGGGCACGTCTGGGACGGTGACGTCTGGGGGAGACGGGGGATTGTCGTAATTCCACTGGTAGGACCGATCGCAGTCATACCTCGGCAGTGATTCCGCCATCATGCGATCAGCTCTTGAAGTTGCGTGGCAAAGATTGCTGTCCAGCCAGGATAACCTCGTGGGATGCCTTGATCAGGAAAGGCAGGGGATATCCGCTTCACTTCGGGTCGGGCCCTTCCACGGTAATCGCCATGACGATCGGTGACGTGGGGTCATCGCCCTTGACGAGTTCGATTTCGCGAATGATCTGGTCCGTGCTAGGCGAAACACGAATGTGACGCAGTTGTTGGCCGCGTGCTGACAGAGCGAATTCCGAATTGGGCACATCGACTCGGCTGATGTAGTCTGCAAAATGAAGCCCGTTGGACAACGGATGGTCTTGGGTGCTCCCGTTTGCAAGATGCAACCTGACAATCATCGATACTGATTTCTCTTGATGAGCAGGGAAGCCCCAGCCGCTGACTCCGCTGAGAAGGTGGATCGTTTTGGCCGGCGCATTACAAGCCACGCGAACAGACTTTGGCATTTTCGGAGGCATGGTACCTCGGGGGCCATTGAGCAGAATAAGATTCGCAACACGTTTGCCCTCGGGATCGATGAGTTGAAACGGTACTTCGCCCACCATTTTCGGTGACCAATCTTCAAATACAAACCGATCCGCGCCGTTGTCGCCTTCATGGAAAAGACCTTTCGTGCTGATCGCAGTCGCAGCCTTTTCAAGCGGAAGCGGTAAGAATCGACCTTTGTCGGTAAGGAACTCGAGCAAATCTGTAAAGCCTTGTGCGTCAATTTGTTTCTCGAACCCTTCTGGCATCACCGATTTGCTGGATGCGATTAAGCGTTCAATGTCCTCGCGAAGTACGATCTGTTTCTTGCCCTGAGCATCAAAGATTTCAACAGCAGTTTGGGTTTCCGAAGCGAGCATTCCGTTCACGACGACTCCGTCGAGGGTTAAGACTGAGTAGCTGCGATAGTTGCCTTCGACACTTCGGCTGGGGTCCAGAATATGGGTCAAAAGTTCGACCTTCGGGTGAACCGCCATTCCGGTCAAGTCAGGGCCCACTTTTTTTCCTTCACCGCGATGCATGTGGCAGTTCCCACAATTCTTGGTGTAGATCGCTTTTCCCCGCTCAACATTCCCCGTGGCCTCTGTAACCTTCATCAAGGATGCGAGTACTTTCTCACGGTCAGGACTTGGCAGGCCGCCGCTGCCCGACAGCACTTTCTCGGCCAGCTTGCGAATGTCCGCGGCCGGGTGGGATAGAAGTGACTGCTGCTGGCTTAAGGACAAATCTTCACGCGACAACTTTCGTGCTTTGACGGCGGTGAGCAGGCTTGTTGTCGTTTCAGGTCGCGAGAGCAGCACCAGGATCGCTTGTGATCTCGAGGCAGGTGTCATTTGCTGCATCGATTCCAGAATCACTTCACCTACCTTTGGGGCGCGACTGCCGCGGACGGCATCGATCATTCCGAGTGCGGCAGACTGGGGTGTTCGAGGGGTGATGGAGGCAAGCAAATCCGCCACACTCTCTCGTCGAGTGGACATCAGAGTGATCAATTGCTGTGATGCTTCGATTCTTGCCGGCGCGGGTGTCTTTTCATTGCCCGCAATCTCAAGCAGTGCAGTTGCGATCTTATCGGCATTTTTAGCCAGCTTTTCACTACCCCAAATCTGGGCAAGGCGAATCAATTGACCTTTGGAACCCGCAGGCAACCGGTCAAACAATTCCACCAAGGCATCATCTGTTTCTTTGCTTAGCTCAATGGATGTTGCTTTGGGCCAGCCTTTGGTTAGACCTGCGAGAATCCGTTTGGATACTTCAGGGGATGCATTCGATAAGGTCTTCACAAGCAGTTCGATCGCCTTGCCATCCGCTGATCGTGCTACGTGTTCAGATGTGATCTCGGTAGCTCGCAGCAAAGCTCCGGCAATCGGAGCATTCTGCTGAGACGCCAACGCAAGAAACGTTCCGCCGTTGGTAGCCGCTGCTGCGATGCCCGCATCGGTCAACCAGCGGTCGGCCTCATTTTGTGATAGTGACACAGCAACCTGTTGTGACGACTCTTTACTGGCCGGCATTTCGGCCAAGGCCAGCAAGGCCGATAAGCGAACTTGAGAATTGGACGAAGAAAACGCTTGCGAACTCAGTAATGCATTTAAGCTTTCTTCATCACGTGGCAAAGCTTCAATCACCGTACGCACAACGCCACCCGAAGGATGTGAAAGAGCGTCGTGTAAGGCCTGCCTGACTTCAGCGATTTTTAATTGCCCAAGGCCCTCAAGAACTCGCACGGCGTGAATTGCCGCGACATCAAGGTTGATGGGGTCAAGGTGCCGACGGTTCAATGTTTCCAATAGTGCGGGGGTTACGTCAGTCTTACCTGCCTCGACCAAGAGTCTCTGAGCATGACGTCGCCAAAACATGTTGGTAGACGCTAACGCTTGAACCAGTTGATTCGGAGACGCACCTGCAAGTGTTGTCGGTTCAGTAGCATCCGTCACGCTTGAATCATAGGTGATTCGATAGACACGGCCATGCTTCTTATCTCGAAGATCGGTCATGTATGCATTGCCCGGTCCGTTTCGAAAGCCCGCAGGTGTCGGGTTGTGCTGCACAATGTAGTTGTACCAATCAATGACCCAGACGTTTCCATCTGGGCCTATTTCGGCCATGATCGGCGCTGCCCATTCGTCGTCACTGGCAAGCAGATTGACTGGGCTGGTTGATTTGTAACCCGCGCCGTCTGGGGTTAATGCGAATGTTCCGACAAGGTGTCCGGTGGGGCCAGCCACAAAGGCAGCGCGGTTCCAGTAAGCCTTTGGATAAGTCCTTGCTGTGTAAATGGCATGTCCAGCTGCCGCGGTGTATCCCCCGTGGTGGTCAACTTGCCGTACTTTGTCCGTGATCGGAGCGAATTCGTGTGTGTCGGCGATTCCTCCAAGCACTGATGAAGTCCAGCCGCGAACGCGTTCGTAATGGCGGTTCGCAATTGGCATGAATTCACTTGGGTTTCGGTTGGCCGTCGACCCAAATAGCAAACCTTCTTCACTGAATCCAACGCCCCATGAGTTGTTGTTGGTGTTTCGCAAAAATTCAAAGTCGGTCACCGCTACTTTTCCGTCCACCTGTTCGACCTGGAATCGATAAAATCCGGTTCGGAACGAACGCTGCTGTCCGGCGATGATGCCATTGAATCCGGCGTAGCCAACCATCCCGTAGAACCAGTTGTCAGGACCCGGGTTGAGATTACTTGGGCCTGCGTGAGTGTCTCCAGTACTCCATCCAGAAAAGAGGGGTTCACGCACGTCTGCAACATCGTCCCCGTCAGTATCTTTTAAGAATAGTGTGTCGGGAGCCTGGTGAACGATGAGCCCACCATGGGAAAACGCCATGCTCGTTGGGATGCTGAGCTGTTCTGCAAAAATGGTGAACTTGTCCGCCTTGCCGTCGTTGTCGGTGTCTTCGCAAATACGAATTCGATCGCGCCCTTTTCCCTCAGGTTGTTTCTCGTTGGGGTAATCGTAGGTTTCTGCGATCCACAAACGGCCACGTTCATCCCACGCCATGGAAATCGGCTTTCCGCCAATGTCAGGCTCAGAAGCGAATAGTGAGATCGAGAATCCATCTGGAACAGCGTAGTGCTTGATTGATTCTGTTGCTGGCAATGGCTTCTGCATCATGTTGCGTGGTTTTTTCTGCACGCCCCACTTCTGACTGACCGCGTAGTTTGGGATTTTTGGGCCAACGTCGACGAATTCAAATGGTTGCTTGTCGGATGCTTGGGGCTGAACTGGATAAGCTTCAAGCGATTCACGCTGTGGGCCAGTAAAGTCGGCTACGACGGATAGGTCCTGCTGGCAGGCCCAGCGGATGCCACGCTCGATGAGATTGTGAAAGCCGGGGTTCGAGAATGTCCGCGAGTCATGTCCCCACGCTGTATAGAACACCCGCCCTTTGCCCTCGCTGCGTACCCAAGTCCATGGTTCGCGTTCGTTCCCTTCACGACGATACTCCAGCACAGTTCGGTTGTGCTCGTTGTGCTTGGTATGAACGTACGTTTCGTCCCAGCTTTCAAAACTGCGGTAACCCTTCATCAATGGATGAGTGTCCCCGGCATTCGTTGGCGAAACCGTGAAGGTTCCTGTTCCATGTCGCTGGAATTGAGCTCCCATTAAGGCGACGATTTCTTCGTTATTTCGAAAGCAGAATGACGCGCAGTGCAAGGGAAGAAAACCACCGCCATTAGTGACAAAGTCAAGAAGAGCCGTGGCTTGGGCTTCGGTGATGCGGTCGATGTTTGCGTACACAATCAGCCCGTCAAGCTTGGCTAAATTGTCCGCATTCAAAACTGACGAGATATCGTCGCTGTACTGAACATCAATACCACGTTGCGAAAGCGCCGGTAGCAACTCGGCGGCACGACGAGCTGGTTGATGGTGGCCCTTATCACCTAAGAATTGGAGCTTTAGCGGAGCGCGCACCTGCGCTCGGATGGATGTCGACCCACACACTACACAAGCGAGGAGTATTGCAGGGATCAGCGAAATGTGTTTTTTGTTCATATCTTGATTGCTTATGATTCTGTGTGGCAGTCAACCGATTTCGCTATGATGAAGCTGCTGCGGCGAGGCGAAGCAGCGAGATTTGCAAACCGCATTTGGTGCGGTTTTAAACACTTGTTAACCCCATGTGAAATCCGGTAACGAAACTTTTTCGCCACCCTTTTCAGCTGACTCATGAGCACAAATGCCTACACAAGTCCAGTTTGCACTTGTGATAGCGTTGGGCCGTGGATCACGGTCTTCGATCAAAGCATTGGCAAATTCATTCACCAAATGCGGATGTGATCCACCATGCCCACCTCCTTGAATGAATGATAGGTGATCAGCGTCATGGATTTCTTGCGGAAGAGTAAATTTTTGAATTTCCGGGGGTAGCAGGTGTGCGAAATCGGGAACCTCTACTTTCTCGGGTATTTCAGGTTCCGGTTTCTTTGCGGTGTGGATGACATGTGGCTCATTTTCGACCAAGGTCCACTCAAAGCTCTTTTTGGTGCCGTACACATCGAAACTTTCGCGGTACTGTCGTGCAACGTCGTAAAGAAACCGCCAAATGTGGGCGGTGACATCGCTGTCCTTGATCTTGATGTGGCAAGATTCTACGGCAAACTTGTTACCAGATTTTTGCGAGATGTCCTCGCGCACACTGCCGGATCCAAAGCAGCTGACGTATTCCGCCAGACCGTCAACTAAGCCAAGGCAGGGACTGACCACATGCGTCGCGTAATGCATTGGAATCATGCGTTCCCAGTATTCTGGCCAACCATCCATATCCTGAGGATGTGACGCAGCGAGATGTTGGATTTTTCCAAGCTCGCCCTTTGTGTACAAATCCTTGATATACAGGAACTCACGGCTGTAGACGACGGTTTCGGCCATCATGTACTTGAGGCCAGTTTCTTTCACCTTCTGGACAATCTGACGACACTCGTCAACGGTGGTTGCCATCGGAACCGTGCACATCACGTGTTTACCTGCATCAAGTGCTTTTAACGACATCCAAGCATGATCAGCGATGGGGCTGTTGATGTGGACATAGTCCACATCAGGATCAGCTAACACGTCGTCGTAGCTGGTGTACCGCTTCTCAATTCCAAACTGATCACCAGTTTGTTTCAACGCTTCTTCATTGCGCCGGCAGATGGCAATCACGTTCGTGTTGGGATGTGCCTGATAAATTGGAATGAATTCGGCTCCAAAACCTAGGCCGATCATTGCTACGTTGACTGTCTTGCTCATTGTGACTCCGTGTGTGAGCTGGGACCGCAGGGCATGCGATGGTGTGTGGTTGGGGTGACTGCGAACGTCATTGGGGGCGGGCCAGCAGGTTCAGATCGTGACTTGGTGATTGCGTGCCGCGGTCGACGTTGTTGCACCCAGCGATGGGATTAACGAATTATAGCGAGCTTTGTTGAGTACAGGCTTGAACTGGTGCGTTGTTGGTATGCAATTGCAGCACGTGCGGTGCTGGTGTTTGCACGGATCCCGCAAGGTCGGTGGCATCACACTGGCGGGCTGGCTTGAAAAAGGAGCTACAAGCATCCGATTCCAGGCCAGAGAAGATTGGTCGTTTCGACAGGTTAGGGGCTGGGGACCGTTCATCCCATGAGGTTATGCGCAGAATAGTTGTGTTATTTTACCGGATGGAGTGTCGTAGCGGTGGACGATTTAACGGTAAAATACATGTCCGCAGTCACTGCTGCGATTATCATTACCTGAACGAATTGAGTAATTTGGCGTGGTGCAGAAATTGCGATCCGTCGCTTTGTTGATCGAGACCTCGAACGCTTACGCGAGGGGAATCCTAGCCGGGATTACTGATTATGTGCGGCAGCACGAAGGTTGGTCGATTTATCTGCCCGAACAGGAACGCGGTGGCACACCACCGCGATGGCTATCCACTTGGAGTGGAGATGGCATCGTCGCTCGTATTGAAAATGACGAAATTGCGATGGCTTTGAAACACACCTGTCTCTTATACACATCTCCGAGCCCACGAGACCGAGGCTGATCTC
>CAJXTM010000126.1 GCA_913061385.1 uncultured Rhodopirellula sp.
CGAGATCAGCCTCGGTCTCGTGGGCTCGGAGATGTGTATAAGAGACAGGCGATCACCTGGTCCGAAGCGTGTCGCAATCGATTGTAGACCTGTTCCAGATCCCTTACGTCTCCAGCAACAAGGGCATCTTCTATTTCCCGAGCCAACTGATGTGCATGAATCGCCCCCACCGAAAGCGACGCTCCTTTGTAGGTGTGCACCGCACGGATGATCTCGTCACGATCGTGCTGATGAATAGCACGGCGAACCGAATCCAACAAACTATTAGATTCGCCGACGTAGACACCGAGTAAATCACGCAAAAGAGCTTCATCACCGCCAACTGCTTGTCTTGCTTGGATCCACGAAATCGCCTCTCCTGAGTCTTGCTGTTCCGCAGCAGACTTCTCTGATGGACTGCCCCCGTTCTTTGACACATGCTCGATACTTTGGATTCGGCTTCCGTCCCTGCTGCTTAGATGCGATGAAGCACTCTCCGAGTGTTCCCGTTGTATCAAGCTGCCCCGCTCATCACTGCTGGATTGGATACTGTTGGTACCGTCATCCGTTGCCAAACCCAACACTGCTGAAAGCTTTCCGAGTACCACACCGACTCGAATCGGCTTTGCAACGTATTCATCCATCCCAACAGACAAGCATTTTTCACGATCACCTTTCATTGCGTGGGCGGTCATGGCAATGATCGGCAAGCGGCGTCCTGTCTTAGATTCGCGATTACGAATCGTGCGCGTAGCGTCGATACCATCCATGATTGGCATTTGAATATCCATCAGCAGAACATCAAATTCTTGCTGCAACGAGATTGCCACCGCTTCGCGACCGTCTTTGACGGTCGTGACCTGGTGTCCATGTTTCTCAAGCACTCCGACAGCAAGTCGCTGATTGATAACATTGTCCTCGGCGAGGAGGATCTTTAGTTCCCCCAGATCGTGCCCGGAAGCGGCATCCACATCGGGGGAAAAGTCTTCCGGTACTGCGACCCCAAGGCAACGCACGATGGAATCGAACAAGTCAGATTGTTTGACCGGCTTCATCAAGCGTTCAACAATCCCCAACTGACTTCGAAGTTCCTGATCGCCATCACGCCCACCACTTGTCAGCACAACAACCTGTGTCTCAGCAAAGCCAACCTGCCGGCGCATTTCCGCGACCAAGTCATAGCCATTCATCTTAGGCATATTGACATCAGTAACCACCAAAGAAATCGGCTCTTCGCGAGCATCAGCACTCTGTAACTCTTTGAGTGCCATTTCTGCCGAGTTAGCCAGAAATGGAACCATTCCCCAATTGGACAACATTTCATCAAGAATCATCAGGTTGGTTTCGTTGTCATCAACAACCAAAACCCGAGTCCCACCAACGACAACAACCCCTCGTTCCTGCTGCTGTTCAATTCCATCAGGGGCACGTTTCAGAGACAACTGAAAGTGAAAATTACTCCCCTCATCCAACGTACTGGATAGTTCAATTTCGCCACCCATCAGCCTGACAAGTCGTGACGAGATAGATAATCCCAGTCCAGTCCCACCGTAACGCCGAGTGGTAGATGTATCTGCCTGCTCGAACTCGCCGAAGATCGCGTTATGTTTTTCCTCGGGAATACCGATTCCGGTATCCCTTACCGAAATTTCCAAACGAACCTCTCCCTGCGTTGCAGGTAGATCCGACACATGCACCAACACTTCGCCGGCGTGTGTGAATTTGACCGCATTTCCGATAAGGTTGTTCATGACCTGGCGTAAACGCCCCGCATCACCCACAACAAAACGAGGCACATGGGGATCAACCCTGAAAGCCAATTCAAGATTTTTACCGTGTGCCCGTAATGCGAATGCGCCGATCGCATCGCCGAGGCTTTCACGGATATCGAACACACGTTCTTCCAACTCAAGTTTGCCAGCCTCAATTTTCGAGAAATCAAGAACATCATTGATTACGCTCAGAAGAGCCTCTCCGGACTCCTCGACCATCGACAGATATTTCCGCTGATAGTCGTCCAGCTTGGTATCAAGAACCAATTCGGTCATACCAATGATGGCATTCATTGGGGTACGAATCTCATGGCTCATGTTGGCCAGGAAGTCACTTTTGGCTCGGTTCGCACGATCCGCTACTTCCTTGGCACTCAGGATTTCACGTTCAGCACGTTTACGTGCAGTGATATCGTGCCCGATCCCCACGACACCGTTGACCAGTCCCTGCTCGTCGACCAACGGCACCTTGGTGGTCAGTAACCAGATATCGTCTCCGGATTTTGCTTTGTGCGATTCCTCTCGATCAAATAACGATTCGCGTGTCCGCATCACAATTTGGTCATCTGCAACGTAATTACACGCCAATTCCGCTGGCGAAAAATCGTAGTCGTTCTTTCCCACCAACTCCGAGGGGCTGTCCAATTTCAGCAATCGCAGTAGCGCTGCGTTGGCAGTCACAAACCTTCCAGCACGATCCTTGACATAGATGAGGTCCGGGACATTGTCGATAATGGTTTTGAGCAGATCCCGCTCACGTGCAAGCCCTTGTTCTGCCTGTTTTTGTCTGGTGACATCTCGCGATATGCCAAATGTCCCAATCACATTTCCTTTCTTGTCCTTCAACGGAACCTTGGTTGTGCTACACCACGTTTCGGAACCATCACCAAATGTCTCATGCTCTATGTCAGCAAGGATTGGTTGCTCTGATTTCATGATCCGTCGCTCATCCGCCAACGTCTTGCGGGAATGCTCGAGAGAAAAGAAGTCTGCGTCAGACTTACCCATTGCATCACGCGGATCAGCAAGCCCAAATTTAGCAGCACAACTTTTACTCAAACGCATGAAACGACTGTCTGAATCTTTAAAATAGACAGAATCGGGTACCGTTTCGAGCAACGTTGCCAGCAGGAACTTTTCAAACTCGATCTGATGCTCTGCATCTTTCTGATCACTGACATCCCAAAACATGACCTGAATGCCAACGGCATCTCCATTCGCACTGTGCACAGGTGCTTTCCACACCTCGGCATAAATATTTTTTTCGGTACCGCTCTGGTGCCGCTCGACATTGTGGTACAGCTCGCCTGACTGCATCACCCGCCGGTCATCAGCCATGTACTTCTTTGCGAGATCAGCCGGAAAAAGATCAAAATCCGTCTTTCCGATCAGCTCCGAAACCGTAACCCCCAGTTGGTCACATGCCTGAGCGTTGGCGTATTGGATTCGACCACGGGCATCCTTTCGAAGTACGCTGAGCGGCAAACTTTCCACTAACGAGTGATAGACTGCCTCGGCGTCCCGTAGTGCGGTGTCAAAAGCGGTGTCGAAGCCACGCCGCCTTTTTTGCATGTGGGTCATCCCGACCACCACCATGCCGTCTTGCGATGATCGATTGCAGTGAACTTGCTCATGGACCAGATGAGTCTTTTGGTGGACGTCGATCACACGAAACTCGCGGTTCAAGCAAGCATCTGCATCGCCATCCTGAAGGAAATCGATGAACTGCTGCCGTACCCACGGTCGGTCCTCAGGATGCACTGCTCCGGACCACAGATCTGGATCTGCGATCAAATCCTCCGCCGATCGCCCGTACAAGTTCATGGCGGCAGGGTGAATCCACTGCAGCGTGCCATCGAAAGTGGCCGTCCAAGAAATTTCGCGAACCTCTTTCAGGATCGCTGCGGGAAGCTCTGGCCCGCCATGCGCCAATCCGTTGTTGATCTCTGCGTTTGCCATAAATTTTTAAACCGAGCCGGGGTCGCCGCTAGCAGTGAATCAGACAAACCGCCATTTATTTAATCATAAACACTCTGGCGGTCAAACAAATCCTTTTAACATTGCAAAAAACCATGATTGTGGCCTAAAGCTGGATGCTCACACAGCCTGTGACACCCACCAAGCACCCAACGCGGCATAGAAACCGCGTCAACTGGAATGTTCCCCAAATCCCGCAAAAACCGACACAACCCGCCCGCCATTGACCAAGGTGAACAAGATACTGCTCTAAAACGAATACCGTAGAATCGCCATGCGAGAAATTGACCGCGTGTTTTCAACTCCAGAACGACATTTGAGCGGTCGCCCACAAGATCACGAAACACCTCCCAATGTGCAGCACTCTGCGGCACTCTGCGGCACTCTGCGGCACTCTGCAGCACTCTGCAGCACTCTGCAGCACTCTGCAGCACTCTGCAGCACTCTGCGGCCTTTGAAGCACTCTGCAGCAACCTGCCGGGTCACAACTGACGATATCCAAAGCAGTCCGCAGACGCCCTTCTCGCAAGCCGGTTAGAAACGATGCAAAAGCTTGGTGGGAACCTACGTCTGCCACCCCACCGCATGATAATTAGTGACGAGTACCCCAGAACCAAAGTTAAACAACCTGATCCAAAATCGAGGAACCAGGAACCAGAATCCACAACCACAGACATTCGGCAACCACCCTGTGTGCAGGCCCACTCAGGTCAGCTGCCAAGGGAGTCATGCTGACCTATGAATCGTCACACACAAAGTCAAAACAACAACCGTAAGAAAGAGAGTCCCTATTCAGGTACGGCGACTTAACGACGTGCGATTAACGACGTGCGACCTCGTGCTTCAGAGGTAACCAGGCAGCATCCTGTTGGCTGCTGGCAACACACTGCTGGATGAAGTACATTCCCTCAACTCCGTCATAGATATTTGGATAAAGCGTATCACGTCGTTCAAAATCCTCTCCGGAGGCTCGCTTTGCCATATCATCGAAGGCAGCTGTATAGACATTCGCAAAAGCCTCGAAGAATGCTTCCGGGTGCCCGGCGGGCAAGCGGCAGGCTCCGGCTCCCAACTCGTTGGTGTAGGGTGCGTTGGGGTCACGTGTATAGATTTGATGGGGCTTTCCATTCTGTCGGAAGATCAATTCGTTGGGGTTTTCTTGCCGCCAACGCAACGAGCCCTTGGTTCCATCGACCTCGATTTCCACATCATTCTCTCTGCCATGACTGATCTGCGATGCAGTCACCGTTCCCAAGCCACCATTGGCATAACGAATCACTGCAGTTCCGTAATCATCAAGTCGGCGTCCTTCCACAAATGTTTTCAAGCTACAGCTGACTGATTCGGGCAATTCGCCCGTCATGAATCGTCCCAAGTTGTATGCGTGTGTCGCGATATCTCCGAAAGCTCCTGCGGCACCACTCTTGCTTGGGTCAGTCCGCCATGCAGCCTGTTTTTGATCCTCGGTTTCCAGAGAAGTACGCAACCATCCCTGAATGTACTGCGATCGAATGGCATTGATTTCTCCAAGCTCACCGCCGAGGATCATGCTTCTTGCCTGCCGCACTAATGGATAGCCCGTGTAATTGTGCGTGACGGCAAAGACAACATCGCTTCCGGCAACCGTTTCAAGCAATGCTTCCGCCTGCGCCAGGTCAAAGGTCATCGGCTTGTCACACACAACATTGAAACCGGCCTCGATCGCGGCTCGGGCAACTTCATAATGCGTATGATTCGGGGTCGCCACACTCACGAAATCGATCCGCTCGTCTTCGGGCAACTTACTCTCTGCGTCTAGCATTGCTTCATAACTGCCATAGGCGCGGTCATCTTCGATGCCGTAATCGGGTGCCGATGCTTTCGCTCTTTCCGGGTTGCTGGAGAGGGCTCCAGCCGTCACCACTGCCCGATTATCGAGACAAGCTCCGATCGAGTGAACACGGCCGATAAACGATCCGCTACCCCCACCTACGAGTGCCATGCGGAATTTTCGATTCAGTGGAGCGTTGATACCCATGGTAGTTTCTTGGTCTCGCGGTGAAAAAACGGTGAATTGGGGTAAAACAGGAAAAGATGTCGATCGTCTTTCTCAGAAGGCAATCGTAAAGATCAATCGGAGCGCGTACAATTCCCAATAGGCGAACAAGGTCCACGGAGGCCGGGATCTGCTGCCGTTTTATCCCCCAAAACGGTAATAATGACCATAGTTTGCCGCCGAAGACCTACGTCAAATCCCTCACGTTCTTGCATGGAGTCGCCAAAGATGTCTCAGTCAATTGACCCTCGGGCCCTGCCGACACACGAAAAAACCACGGTTCAGAAGAATTTGGTCCGCACAGGCTGCTGTGATCTTCAACGTCTGGCAATTGGATTTCTGGCGGTGGTTACGCTCGTTTCTGTCGGATTTGCCGGGTATTTCGCTGGGCGTGATCATTCGTCCGTGAATCAGGAATTGTCGAACTTGCCCCTGCTGAATGCGGCGTCCGCAGTTTCTGACGAGAAATACTCGATCGCAACGGGAACCGTGAGCGAAGAAGCTGATGGTTTCTTTGTGCTGGACCACAACTCGGGGCTGCTTCAATGCAACGTGATTTACCCACGGGTTGGTGGAAAGTTCATGGCACGTTTCAGTGCGAACGTGAATGAAGCAGTCGGCACAGGTGCCAAGGGTGGAAAGTACATGATGCTCACCGGCCGCGCCCAATTCCCAAGGGCCAGTAACCGACCTGCCGCTGCAACCGTGGTTTATGTCATGGATACCGCAAGTGGAAACTACGCGTGCTTTGGCATTCCATATGACCGCATCGTCGCCAATGCGAATCGCCCTCAGCAGGGCGCAATGATTCTACTGACCACTGGTACAGCGAATCCGGTCATCGACCGTGACAACATCCGCTAGACACTCACGTCTGGGAGGCATTCCCGCTTCCCGCCCAATAACATCGCTCCCACTAACCAACATCGCTCCCACTAACCAGCGTAGAACGGATTGAACGCAGCAACTGATGGATTGAATGGTCCACAAGCCGAAGCGGTAGCCACCCTGAGTGGGCCGATGTTGGTGCTGGCCGGCGCGGGAACAGGAAAGACCCGCGTGGTAACGTTTCGGATCGCAAACCTGATTCGCAATGGCATCGCGCCGGAGCGAATTCTGGCGGTCACATTTACCAATAAAGCGTCTGGCGAGATGCAGGATCGGGTCAGTGAACTGATCACCAAAGCCCAACGTCAGAATCGCCCCTCTGGCGGAAAACGGCGAATCGCCAAGAAAAAAACGAAACCGCCACAACCTGTCATCAGCACATTCCACGCTCAATGCGTGCAAATTCTGCGACGGCATGCAAAGGCTTTGGGATTCCCCGCTAAGTTTTCGATCTATGATCGCGGCGACCAGGAATCTCTTGCACGAGGAATCCTACGTGAACTGAGATTACCCGGGACCGCATTGCGGCCCGGCGACATGCTCTCGATCATCGGTGGCTGGAAAAACGAATCAGTTAAACCTAACAAAGCTGCTTTCCTCGCCTCAACGGATAGGGAACACTTTGCCGCCGCTGGCTACCGGCGTTATCAGGAAGCTCTGTATGCGCGTGGCGCGATGGACTTTGATGACCTGCTGCTGCACACCGAAACTCTGTTCGACGAACATCCCGCCATTCGCGATGAAGAGGCAGCAAAGTATGACCACGTTTTAGTCGATGAGTACCAGGACACTAACGGAAGCCAATATCGGATCACCCGACATCTGACCCTACGCCATCGCAACCTGTGCGTTGTCGGCGACGACGACCAATCCATCTATGCATGGCGTGGTGCTGATGTCACGCACATCCTGAGCTTCAAGGATGACTGGCCGGACGCAAAAGTGGTGTGTTTAGAAAACAATTACCGCAGCACCGCTGAAATCCTAGCGATGGCGAATCGACTGATCGCCTTTAACACCGAAAGACACGATAAGATTCTCATCGCAAGTCGCCCCAAGGGACCGCGACCGAGAATCGAGCAACACAAGGATGAGATCACGGAATCTGAAACGGTCGTCCGTGAAATATCAAACCGCATCAATAACGATCATATACAACCTCGCGACATTGCGATTTTGTTCCGCACCAACGAGCAGCCACGGTTGTTTGAAACAGAACTTCGCAAAGCAAATATTCCTTATGTGATGCTGGGAAGCCAGTCATTCTTTGATCGACGTGAAGTCAAAGACATCCTGGCGTACCTGAAATGGATCGAACAACCGAACGACGAAGTCGCATTACTGCGGGTAATCAACACGCCGGCCCGTGGTCTTGGAAACAAGACCGTCAAACTTCTAGTGCAGCGTGCTGTTGAACGTCTGTCTCTTATACACATCTCCGAGCCCACGAGACCGAGGCTGATC
>CAJXTM010000127.1 GCA_913061385.1 uncultured Rhodopirellula sp.
CGAGATCAGCCTCGGTCTCGTGGGCTCGGAGATGTGTATAAGAGACAGCTGTTGGTGAGACAGGCATAACGCAGGACTTCGCCAATTTTTCTCAGGCTGATTTGAGTCTTGGAAAAACAGTCGATAATGCCTCACCGAATATCTCGGAAATTGTCAATTTCACCATTACTGTGACCAACAATGGACCTGATGCTGCAACGAATGTAGCGGTCAGTGATCAATTGCCTGATGGTGTTACCTTTGTCAACTCAGTTACCTCGCAGGGTAGTTACAGCACCAGCACTGGTATTTGGACCGTCGGAACCGTAACGAGCGGTATCACCCCACAGCTTGTGTTGAGTGGTCGTGTTGTGTCTGCGGGTTCGAGAGTGAATTTTGCAGAGGTTAGTGCTTCGGATCAGTTTGATCCCAACAGCACGCCGGGCAATGGTCCGCAAGCTGGTGAGAATGATCAAGCTTCGGTTTCGTTTGTAACCGAGTCGATTGATTTGTCTCTCGTGAAAACTGCCGATCCTACTTTGGTGATCGTAGGCAACAATGTGACCTATCAGTTGGTGGTCAGTAATGAGGGGCCGAGTACCGCGACGGGGGTTGAGGTTAAAGATGAGCTGCCATTGGGAATCGCGTTTGCGAATGCGTCAGCGACTCAGGGAGAGTACAGCGTTGGCACAGGTGTGTGGAATGTTGGTGCGATCTCGCCGGGTTCCAACCAGAGTCTGACGTTGGTCGGGACGGTCGAGACGCCTGGTGATAAGGTAAACACCGCAGAGGTGATCGCGGCGGATCAGGTCGATATCGACAGTACACCCAATAACGGTATCGAGACTGAAGACGATCAAAGTTCGGTTACGATTCAGGCACCCGAGGCTGATCTTTCTCTGTTAATGACCGTGAGCAAAAACTCACCGACTGTTGGTGAAGAAATTTCGTTCGAGCTGAAGTTATCTAACGCTGGCCGAAATCCTGCGACTGGCGTATTGGTCAAAGATTTGCTGCCGGTTGGTTTGGAATACGTTTCGAGTAGTGCGACATCCGGACAGTATGATGATGGCACGGGGATTTGGAACGTCGGTGCACTCAGTGTTAACGCAAATGTTACCCTCACCATCAACGCACGAGCGACGACTGCAAATACATTGATCAATACTGCGGAGGTATTCGCCAGCGATCAATGGGATCCAAATTCAACGCCCAATAACGGTGTTCCAAGCGAAGATGATCAGGCATCTCAGACAATCGGTGCCACTCAGATTGACTTGTCTCTGGTCAAACGGGTCGACGATGCGACGCCAAATTTGAATGATACAGTCACGTTCACTGTGATTGTTAATAATGATGGTCCGAGTGATGCAACCGGTGTTGAAGTACGGGATATTCTGCCATCTGGGCTATCGTTTGTTGGTTTCACTGCAAGCACGGGAACGTACAATTCTTCCACTGGTCAGTGGATTGTGGGGACGATATCAAATCAAGCTTCTGAACAGTTAGAGGTTCAGGCACGTGTCATCGATGTAGTCACTGTCATTAATACGGCAGAGGTCATGAAGGCAGATCAGGAAGATTTGGACAGTACACCTGGGAATGGGATTGAATCAGAGGACGACCAGGACAGCATTTCTGTTACGCCCCAACAAGCAGATCTTGAGCTTTCGAAATCTGTTGACAACGAACAGGCCAACGTTGGGCAGGATGTTACTTTTACAGTTGTGGTGAGGAATCAAGGGCCGAATGCAGCGACGAATGTCATCGTGACTGATAAGTTGCCTGACGGAATTACGTACAAGTCAGGCAGCACGCCGCCGGGCAGCAGTTACAACGCTGGGTCTGGTGTGTGGGATGTTGGGACGATTCCCGCTGAATCGCAAGTGACGTTGACCGTGGTCGGTGGTATCGATGGGCCGGGCACAAAAATAAATACGGCGCAGGTCTCATCCGTTGATCAGTACGACCCAGACAGCACGCCGGGAAATGGAGTGGAATCCGAAGACGATCAGCAGTCAGTGAGCATTACCCCACCCATCATCGATGTGAGTCTTATTAAGGACATTGATATTGCCCGCCCCATTCGCGGGCAAACAATTCGTTACACCGTGCGTGTGAGCAATGAAGGGCCAAATGATGCGACGAATTTAATTGTCAAAGATGAGTTGCCAGATGGTCTGAATTTCGTAACTTCGTCAACGGTTTCTGGAAATTACAACTTGTCTTCAGGTGAGTGGTCAGTGGGAACCCTTTCCAGTGGTGCTTTAGCAACGCTGGAAATTGATGCTGTTGTCGATACCATTCAATCGACGACGAACATTGCACAGGTTTGGTCGGTTGATCAGTACGATTCTGATAGTACGCCCGGAAATTCGGTGCCGACAGAAGATGACTATGATTCAGCAACTTTTGAGTTGGCGACAGCAGACCTGTCCGTTACCAAATCGGTTGATAATCCGAAGCCAAATGTGGGTGACCCCGTTCACTTTACAATCACGGTCACGAATGGTGGAGAAGATTCTGCGACAGGTGTCACATTGCTGGATGTCTTGCCGGAAGGACTTGCTTACGAGCGTTCCGTTGCCGGGGTGGGTGCTTACGATGCCGTTTCTGGGATCTGGGATGTGGGCGGATTGGCTGTGCAGCAGACGGCCACGCTTACCATTACTGCCAATTCTACCAACGATACGCCCTTAACCAACATCGTTCAGGTGCAGACGCTTGATCAGTTGGATCCTGACGCGACGCCCGGGAATGGCGTACCTAGTGAAGATGATCAGGCCAGTGTCGATGTCGTCGGCCAGCAAATCGATCTCTCGCTAACCAAAACCGTCGATAATGATCGACCCAACGTTGGAGATCTGGTTCACTTTACCGTCTCGTTGACCAATTCACGGGCGACCGAAGCGACCGGAGTCACTGTGAAGGATCCTCTGCCGGTGGGATTAGTCTATCGGGCTTCCATTGCATCGCGTGGCTCCTACAACGGATCCAGCGGGGTGTGGACAGTGGGTCAGGTGGCGAATGGTGAGGTCGAAACGCTGACCATTACTGCAGAAGTCACCGCAACAGGGACGCTAGAAAATATCGCTGAGGTGCTTACCGCGAATCAGCCCGACATCGATTCCACGCCAAACAACAACGACCCCAACGAGGACGACCAAGCGTCTGCGACCGTAACGCCACAAGTCGCAGATTTGACCCTGGGAAAGTTGGTCGACGATGAACGGCCCGACGTTGGGCAGGTCTCGGTATTCACGATTACAGTGACAAACTTGGGACCCGACGCCGCGACAGGAGTTTCGGTGGCAGATCAATTGCCTGATGGGTTGGCTTACAGTGCTGCTCAGCCCAGTCGTGGCACATTTGATAGCCAGCAAGGTATTTGGACGATTGGACAGATCGATGCCAATGAAGTCGTCACCTTGCAGTTGGGAGCGCAGGTCGAAAACATCGGCGTGAAAATCAACTCAGCAGAGATCGCTACATCAGATCAGTCTGACCCAAATTCCACGCCCGGGAACAACGTGCCTGAAGAAAATGATCAAGCTTCCGCCTCCGTTCGGCCAACGATCATTGATCTCTCTCTTGAGAAGGAGGCAGATCCATTTCGGCCTTCCGTCAACGGTGAACTCACCTACACGCTGACAGTTTCCAACGCCGGGCCTGATACGGCAACAGGTATTCAGATTGAGGATCAGTTTCCCAGTGGGGTAACCGTCGCCAGCAGTGAACCCTCTGTGGGCACTTTTTCGAATGGTATCTGGTCCGTTCCCACGCTAGCGCCCCAGACTAACGCGACGTTAAAACTTGTCACTGATGTTAATTTGCCGGGCACTTGGACGAATCGTGCTGAGGTGATTGCGGCAGATCAGTACGACTTCGATAGCACTCCGGGGAATGACGATGGAATTGATGGTAATGGGAATGATGAGGATGATCAGGCATCCATTACGAACACCACCGCCAGCGCAGACCTGTCGGTGAGCAAGTCTGTTAGTGATGACCATCCAGGCATCCTGAGTGAGGTTGTTTACACGGTTCTTTTAAATAACTCTGGTCCCGATGAAGCACTGGATGTGCAAGTGCTCGATCAGATACCTGCCGGACTTACGTTTGTCTCATACGAGGCATCTACAGGAACCTACAACTCATCCGGAAATGGAATCTGGCGCGTACCATCGATCGGAGAAGGCGGCCAAGAAAAGTTAGATATCACGGTCGCGGTAAGCACACTCGGAGAGAAAATCAACACAGCTGAGGTGATCGCATCAAGTCAGTACGATCCTAATAGTACGCCTGGTAACAATGACCCTACTGAAGATGATCAGGATAGTGTCAGTCTCACGCCACAGTTGGTTGATTTAGCGTTAACCAAGATGGTGGATGATCCGACGCCCAATCTAGGTGACAATGTTACCTTCACGCTTGAACTCACCAATCAAGGTCCCTCGACGGCCACGGGTGTTGTTGTTCGGGACATCTTGGCAGATGGGTTTTTTGTCTTGGAAATCACTCCAAGTCAGGGTGTCTACGATCCCACTCTAGGACTGTGGAAGGTTGGCGAGATTGGGGTGGGTACAATCCCGTCTTTGATGATCGAGGCACGTGTTGATGTGCCAGAGCCACTCGTTAATGTGGCTGAGGTGGTTCTACAGGACCAGCCTGACATCGATTCCACGCCGAACAATGGCGTGCCGACAGAAGATGACTACTCGGCCGTGACCGTGACCCCGCAGATTGCTGATCTTCGAATGGTGATGGACGTCAGCGATGAAACGCCAAATCAGCAGGAAGAACTTTTCTATACATTGATCGTTTACAACGATGGGCCTAATCACGCTACCAACGTCATGGTGAGATCGATTTTACCAGATGGCCTTGAATTTCTGAGGGTTGCAAACGGAGACGGTATCTATAATGAGTTTCTCGGTCTGTGGGAGATCCCACGCATTGATTCAGGGACAGCCGCAGCGATGCAGCTGGTCGTGACCGTGGACTCAAAGGTGCCAATCACTAGTACAGCTGAAGTCATTGCTTCGGATCAGTACGATGCAAACAGTACACCCGACAATGGTGATGTATTGGAAAATGACTATAGCATGGTGACCGTAACGCCTAAGTTGATTGATGTGTCCGTATCTGCGACTGTGAATAATGCGATGCCAGCGTTGGGAGACGTCGTTGAAATGACGTTCACCGTTGCCAATGACGGGCCTGCAACGGCAACTGGCGTGACAGCCGCGATCGTGATACCGCCCGAGCTTGAATTGGTGCGTGTGATCCCGCGTCGGGGAACATACGGTCTGCCGGGAAGTGAAGAGACGTGGTTGATTGGCAGCATTGATGCAGGCGCGAAAGTCACGCTTGTGATTCAGGCCAGGCCTTTGCGGCGTGGGGCCGCGGTGGTTGAGATGGAGGTCATGTCGTACGATCAAGCAGATGTCGAAAGTGATCCCGGCAACAACGTGGTCACCGAGAATGATCAAACCCAATTGGTTGTATCGGTTCCACTGTATTCGAAACGTATGTTCATGGCGTCGAGTCAACAGGTGAACGCGCCGACGCGTACTGTGAGAAACCTGCGGTTTGCGAGGTGAGCAAACTTCTCAAGTAACTTCTCAGGCGAATCATGACGCAAGACGCTGGGAGTAGGCGTTTTGCTAGTGTGGACAGGTGTATAAGGCCACGTCCGATTGTCCCTCGCCAAGAGAGGGCGAGCAATTTTTCGCAGGTTCTAAACACTTTGTTTATCCACAAGAAACGCTCTACAACTGAACCCAATCTGCCTCGACTGAGTCAGCCAAGCTCAAAAACGCGTTGATCACCTAGGGTGAATAAGCGAGTTGAGGTGCGAGCAGGGTGAATGAATTCCTTGGGTATCAATCAAGTCAGGCATGGATGCTTGATCAAGCTGACATGGAAGAGGCATCCATGATGTGAACGGATTTGTTCACAAAACCATGGGTAGCGAGCGATTGATTTGGGACGTTGCTGATTTGGGACGTTGCGTATTAGTTGGCCGGTGCGAGCAGCTCTTTGATCTTGTCATGGATTTCCTTCGCTGTAGCGGGGCCTGCGCCGGTTTTTACGAGTTGTACTGTGCCATCACGGTCGATCAACACGGCGTGTGGAATTCCCTTCACACCATAGTTGCTGCTCATCTCGCTATTTTTGGGAGCCACCATGACGGGGTGCTCCAGTTGATGGTGGTCTAGGAAGCTCGCCAGTGTTTCTCGCTCTTGCTGTGGAGTGACTTCGCCATTAGCACGCGACGCACGCTTCTGTTCGTCATCCCACTCGAAATTGTAATACTGGGTGACACCCACGATTTCGAAGCCTTGGCCACCGAACTCTTCACGCCATTCGCGGAGGTGTGGGAAAGTAGCGATACAGGGACCACACCACATGGCCCAGAAGTCAAGTAATACCACCTGCCCCTCAAATGATTTACGTGTCACGCCGACCGTGTTCGCCCAGCCATCGATGTCCCAATCTGGGGCCGCTTGTCCTACTAGTGATGCGACGGGTTTGGCAGACTGCATGCGTTCGCGATGGATTTCAATGCGTCGAAGAATCGCATTCACCGAGCGGTTGGATATTGCTGGGAGACTTAATTTTGCGAATGCCGTTTCAATCCTTTTCTCATTCGCTTCGGGATCATCTTGCCCCCATTGAGTGATCATCAAATACTGTGTTTCAGCGTAGTTGTTCTGCAAACGCATGGATTTTGGAAAACGCTCAAACGCAGTGATGCATGCGGTGTCCAGTTTTGTGATGTAGTCCTCTCGCCATTGATCGTTATTGCGATTCGGGTTGATCAGTCTTTTCAGTAATGCGACATGGGCATGCATGATTGATTCCGTTGCGTCTGAGGCCTTGCACGCATCCTCAAGTGCTTCGACATGTTTGGCAACGGCCGTTGCTGCTTCGTCTGCACGATTGTCTTCAACTAAAGAATGAGCCTTGAGGACCACTAATTGTGACAGCGGGTCCCAAGCACGCGTGCTTTCGGCAGGGAGGGCCCGGAATGCGACCAAGGCTTTGTTGACAGCCTTCTCTAGGCCTTCGCTGCGATTTGAGAGTTCGCTGAGTTTTGACAGGCTCTCAATCGTCATGCCGACGCCATACTGTTGTTCCTCCAGGTGAGCGATCTGGAATTCAAGCAGTTCTTGGTATTGTTCGAATGCTTCGACATAGCGTTCTTCATCTGCCAGTTTTGAGGCAAGGCTATGGCGTAAGACTTGGACGTCGTACGATTCTGGCTGTTTTTCGATCTGTGCATCCAAATATACAATTGCCTGATCAAGGTCCTCGCTCATTTGTTGCTGAAGGGCGGCTTGCATCTGCCTGAACGCGTCAAGTGCTGGGTCTTGGCCATGTAAATCAGTAGTCACAAAAAGCCAAGATCCGGCGATGATTGCGACGGGTACGAGCAGACAAACTGCGTTGTTCTTAAAGCTGATTTTTGAAATATGGTCGGTAGACATGATGCCTGAATCTTCCGTCGTAAGATTGAGTTTGGGGCACGAGGGATTGTGTGTTGTGCCGCGGAGCTCCGCATCGGGTTCCCCGTGATACCTGATTCTAACGGACTGGTCCCTCTTTTGTAGGACGTTTTGTAATACCGCTCGGCTGCGATCTTGCAACGGGAAGCTTTTTTGTCTTAGCGTTCGAAGGACCAAGTTTGGTGTGTTTCGCAGTTCGGATACTGCGATTATTGCTAATGTGCGAGGTTAGCAAGTGGCAAGACGGAATGGACTGGCTGACGTTTTGACTACGACAAGTGCCTCGGTAGAGAAAAAATTGCGTCTCATGAGTCTTAGAGCGAGACGAGATTGGTGTAAGCTTTCTCCAGGTCGCCCACTTGCGCTTGCCTCGTGATACCGAATGGTTGCGCAAATCTGAAATTTGTTGCCTTCTGTTGAGATTATCCGATGAGATTCGCCAATTTCGTGCTGCTGTTAATGATTCCCACGATTGCATCTGGGCACACGCGGAGCTACCCACCGAAATTGGAGGGAGCTCGTGTCGAGACCTATAAGAAAGCACCGCAGGGTGACTTAAAGGTTTGGGTGCTGTCTCTTATACACATCTGACGCTGCCGACGACTCCTTACGTGTAG
>CAJXTM010000128.1 GCA_913061385.1 uncultured Rhodopirellula sp.
TCTACACGTAAGGAGTCGTCGGCAGCGTCAGATGTGTATAAGAGACAGCCGTTGGGCCCGTCCGACATTTGACATCAACGGTCTCACATCAGGGCATCAGGGTGAAGGGGTCAAGACAATCGTTCCTGCCTCCGCAAAGGCTAAGTTCAGTTTTCGACTCGTGCCAGATCAGGATCCCACTGAAGTCACTGCTGCCGTCGAACAGCACCTGCAGGATCATTGCCCTGTCGGCGTACGATGGAATCTGGAGGCTG
Organism: uncultured Rhodopirellula sp.; assembly: GCA_913061385.1. Lineage (GTDB taxonomy): Bacteria > Planctomycetota > Planctomycetia > Pirellulales > Pirellulaceae > Rubripirellula. The sequence continues at coordinate 255 of CAJXTM010000128.1, forward strand.
ATCATGGGGCGCCGGGGATGTTGGCAGCAACTGACAGTCGTTTTGTTCATGCAGCGAATCAGGCTATCGAATCTGCTTTCGGCGTTTTACCGGTGTTGATTCGCGAAGGGGGATCCATTCCCATCGTCACCCGCTTCCAAGAAGTGCTTGGATGTGATTGTCTGTTATTAGGATGGGGATTGTCAGATGACAATGCTCATAGCCCGAATGAAAAATTCCGGATAGAAGACTACCATCGAGGCATTCGCGCCTCAGCCATTCTGTGGGACGAAATCGGTAAACTCAACTAACTCACTAAGTGCTCCATGCTCGATAGAAAATTTATCATTCAAAATGCTGACCAAGTACACGATAATTGTCAGCGGCGTGGTGCCGCTTGTGATATCGACCAGATTGTTTCGTTGGAAAGTGAACGGTTGGAAAAACTGAAGCTTGCTGAAGATCTCAATCGCCAAGCTAATGAAACCAGTAAGCAGATCCCAAAGGCGGAGAATGCCGAACAACGTAATGAGTTGATCGAAAAAGGACGGGAACTGAGGCTTCAGAAGGAAACAGTACAGCGCGAACGTGATCAACTAGATGCCACCATCGTGGATTTGCAGTCAGCTATCCCCAATATGACTCACCCAGATGTGCCGACGGGTGGTGAGGATGATGCCAAAGAAATCTCGTTCGGGAAAACGCCCAAGGTAGAGTTCGATTTTGATATTCTTGATCATGTTGAGCTAGGTGCAAAGCATGATCTGTTTGATTTTGAGGCGGGCGCTCGAGTTGCCGGAGCTGGGTTTTATTATCTCAAGAACGCGGCAGTTCGACTTGATCTGGCGCTGCAACATTACGCCATCAGTTTTCTGGCGGACCAGGGATTCACACCCATTACAACTCCCGATCTGGCACTGACTTCGATTCTGAAAGGAATTGGCTTCACTCCGCGCGGCCCGGAAACTCAAATTTACAGTGTGGAGAATTCTGAACTCAATCTCGTAGGCACCGCTGAAATCACTCTCGGTGGCATGCTGGCGGGGCAGACGCTTGATGCTGACCAGTTGCCCGTATTGCTGTGCGGATTGAGTCACTGCTTTCGTACGGAAGCAGGTGCGGCTGGACGGGCGACGAAAGGGCTTTATCGAGTACACCAGTTCACCAAAGTCGAAATGTTCGCCTTCACCTCGCCTGCAGCCAGTGACGAGATGCATCTAAAAATGCGGGACTATGAATGCGAGATTTTCGATGCTTTGGAAGTTCCCTACCGCGTGATTGATACGGCAACCGGTGACCTTGGCGGGCCGGCTTACCGGAAGTTTGATCTCGAAGCATGGATGCCTGGACGCGGTGACGGAGGTGCATGGGGGGAAGTCACGAGTACAAGCAACTGCACGGACTACCAAGCGAGGCGTTTAGGAGTTAGGTCCAAGAAAACTGGTCAGAAGGGAACGGAGTTTGTTCACACGTTGAACGGTACTGCCGTTGCAACAGGGCGAGCCATGATTGCCATTCTAGAAAACCATCAACTTTCAGATGGTCGCATCAGCGTACCAAAAGTACTGCAGCCTTGGGTCGGATGCGAGGTGTTGGACCCAGAGGCCTGATAGGACGAGAGCCTAGGTTTGAGCGGCCAGACAGGCCGTTGATGGACCACCTTCAACTCGTCGTTTCCATCGCGGTCCAATGCGATGTTCAGATCGATCGCGTTTTCATTCCAACACGAAATTAGGGTGTGTCAGGATGAGTGGAACGTTGTGGCTTGGTGAACGCTTTGTTCAAGCCATGATTCCGGACTTGATTGCTCTAACAGCGGCATCAGTCCTGTCCGCCGCATTGATTTTTCGAAGTACATGCTGCACATGCTCTTTGACTGTTTCAATGCTGATGCAAAGCGATTTGGCAATCTCTTTATTGCTGAGCCCTAACGCGACGTGACGCAATACTTGAGCTTCCCGTGCGGTGAGCGGGAAGTCAGACGGTAGCATTCGCACGTCAACTGTTTCCTGCATGGTTTTCTGAATCAGGAAAAGAAGGCTGTCGGCGTCAGTAGCATTTCCTTTTAAGATGCGCTGCAAAGTGCGCAGCAAAGTTTGTGATGGAATGCTCTTCAGCAGATAGTCCGCAGCACCTAATGCAGCTGCCCTCGCGATGTAGGTCGGATTTTCATACGCACTCAAGACGACGACCGCAATCTCTGGGCGTGAGTTGCAAATTTCTTCTAGCAGCTTCAAACCACTGCCATCGGAAAGTCGCAGGTCCAGTACAACAAGATCAATCGGCTTGTCTGCGAGACACTGCAATGCCTCCGCTGCCGTCGCTACAGAACCAGCAACATGAAACGAAGGGTTGTCGAGAAGCCAACTTAGTCCAATGCGGGCGACCTCATGGTCGTCAACAATTAATACATTCCAAGACACAGATTACTGCCTCTGACATCAAAGCGGCTTATTTTAATCGACCTAATCCCTACCGGTCTTTTGTAGAACGCGAGATACCTCTGGAAATCCACAAATCATCCGCAAATTAATGACTACTTGGTGCACGCATTCCTGAATGGGTGCTTTTGCCCAGTGCGGGCCTAAGAAAAATTTACGAAAACGCCTATATACCAAAACGAAAAATTGCTGGCTTTCATGATGGACGAAGTAAATCGAGGTTCGAGATAACCCATGTGCGAAGCGTGATTCTATCGAGTCAGTATGCGCCAGTTTTACCAATTAGGCTGCCGATAACGCGGGCGAGTCTGCCAGATCTAGTTCGACTTAGCAAGTGATCTGAGTTTGCTAAAGCTTTTCCAGTAAAGCGCTTGCGGCATCTTGTGGGGGGGTGGCTCTGTCTTCGGTTAAGGGGGGAGGCGGTAATACGATGGATTTGTTGACCATTGCAATTTCGTGACCTAGACCTTCATAACGAGAAGTTGATTTCTGTTTCATTTTGTAACTGAGAGAAATTTGCTCAGGCTGCTGGATCAAAAGCAGTCAGTTGCCCTTGATTGCCAATCCACCAACGTCTTTGACATGCCTGATTCTGCTTCAATTCTACTGGTTGATGACGATCGCCATCTGGTCGAGTCTATGGCTCACTGGTTGCGGGAAACATCTCATGAGGTGGAAACCGCCGCCACACTTGATCAGGCTAAAGCTGCGCTACGGCAAGGACAGTTTGATCTAGTCATCACAGATCTGCGTTTGGAGGCTGAGGATGGTTTCGAGCTGATCGCCTACACCCGACAGAATTATCCTGATTCATCGGTGCTGGTTGTCACCGGTTATGCCACCCCTGAGACTGCTGTACAGGCAGTGCGGGCTGGAGCATTCGATCTATTGACGAAGCCGTTGATCGATGATGAATTGACACTGGCAATCCAGCGTGCGGTGGCCCAGAGTGAGATATCAAAAGAGAATGCATTGCTTCGGGAGCAGCTTGATCGCCGCACCGGTCTCGAGAATGTTCTCAGTCATGATTACCGGATGTTAAAGATATTTGATGTCATCGATAGTGTTGCGGATGCCAAAGCATCAGTACTCCTCACTGGCGAAAACGGTACCGGGAAAAGCATGATTGCCAGAGCAATCCATGCTCGAAGTGCTCGTCGGAGCGGACCCTTTGTTGAGGTCGCTTGTGGAGCTCTTCCTGACACTCTCTTGGAAAGTGAACTGTTCGGACACGTTTCAGGGGCTTTCACTGGTGCCAATCGTGATAGAGCAGGTAAGTTTCAACTTGCGGACGGCGGAACGCTTTTTCTAGATGAAATTGCCACGGCTACCCCCGCCATGCAGGTAAAACTATTGCGTGTTTTGCAGGAATTTCAATTTGAGCCGTTGGGTGGAACTGTCACCGAATCCGTTGATACTCGAGTGATCCTTGCCACCAACGAAGATTTGACGAAGTCTGTCATGGAAGGGGCTTTTCGTCAGGATCTGTTCTATCGCATCAACGTCATCAATATCGTGTTGCCTTCACTGCGGGAGCGGGTGGGAGACATACCCTTGTTGATCGAGCATTTTCTTCGTGAGGCATCCGAAACTTGTGGCCGTCAGATTGATGGATTTGATTCGACCGCAATGTCAGCCTTGCAAAGTTATTCGTGGCCAGGCAATGTTCGGCAGTTGGAAAATGTCGTTGAACGAGCTGTTTTGCTGTCGCGGGATGAGGGTTTGACTATGGAGGACCTGCCTCCAGAAATCAGTGGCCATAGCACCTCAGAACTAGGGGGCGGCATGACCAATACGCTCCCCATGCAGACGCTTCCTGATGAGATTGATGGAAAAACACTCCGCGAGGCCCTCGAGGGGCCGGAGCGTGAGATTATCTTGCAAGCGTTGCGACTTCATCATTGGAATCGTGCGTCTACTGCGGACGCTTTGGATATTAATCGGACGACGCTTTACAAGAAAATGAAGCGTCTTGGCTTGGATGATCCTCGTCTGCAATTTGTCTGAGTGCACACTGCATCCACCAAGGATGCTAACCAGAACGCTGGGATTTGAGTAAGGGTTGCTTAGATGTATCTGTGTGCCATTCTGGGTGAATCACGGCGTGCTGCTAAAGTGATAACGACGGGCTTGGTTCCATGAAGATCAGGTTTTGCTAGCGGCTCTTTTGGCTTTGGCCATTCACTTTTACTAATCCCTAAGGTCGTGCTGACCGATACAACCAGACGTGTCTGAGTGTTCAAACAGCGTACGACTGGAGCTTAGGACGAGTGTCTGATTCTGGCAATTCCCTCTATTCCACTCAAAAAACAGAGTCTGCCTTTGTGCGCTGGGTTAATCAGTGGGGGTCAGCTGTCGTCGATGGAATTACCACCATTGGTGACATGACGCTGTTCAGTGGGAGAATGCTGAAATGGCTTTTTACACGTCTGCCATGCCGGGGAACGGTGCTGGTAAATTTTTATCAGGTGGGTGCATTGAGTTTACCCGTCGTCGCACTGACAGGCACTTTCATCGGGATGGTGTTGGCGGTTCAAAGCTACGCTCAGTTTCATGCCATCGGCTTGGATAGCCGTTTGGGAGCGGTAATCAATAGCACGCTTGTCAAAGAACTCGGCCCCGTACTGGCAGCGACGATGTTGGCAGGTCGTGTGGGCGGTGCTATGGCGGCTGTGTTGGGTACGATGAGAGTGACAGAGCAGATTGACGCATTGACTGCGATGGGGGCGGACCCGATTCACTACTTGGTCGTGCCGCGTTTCCTTGCTTGCATTCTATTGATCCCATCGCTCACGATCATGGCTGATTTCATGGGGATTGTCGGTGGTTATTTCTACAGCGTTATCATTTTGGGCATCGACCATGCAGCCTATCTAAATCATTCACGGGATGGCGTGACCGGATTTGATTTGTTCAGCGGTATCTTCAAGAGTGTTTTCTTCGGTTCGACGATTGCGATCGTGAGTTGTTATCGAGGTTTCAATTGTGAGCCGGGAGCCGAAGGCGTCGGCAAGGCAGCAACAACGGCGTTTGTTTATTCATTCGTCCTCATTCTTGCCGTGGATCTGTTTCTGACCATCGTTATGAATTCGATTTACTACACCATCTATCCCAACGGAACCTCTTTTTTATGAATGAAGTATCCGAACCAGCTGATGAGGACGAGATTTCTGATCTCGAGAATACCGCTGCTGATGCTGGGACAGCACCGCAGACGAGTGATGATCAACCACTGATCGAGGCTAGAAATGTATCCGTCGTATTTGATGATCAGGTAGTTCTGCAGGATATTGAATTGCAGATCACTCGTGGTCAAACGGTAGCGATCATTGGAGAAAGTGGTTGCGGAAAAACGGTCTTCATGAAAACTCTGGTGGGCTTGGTGAAACCCACTCAGGGAGAAATTTATTTTGATGGCGAAGGACTGCACCATATGGGGTACTCGGAGCTGACACAGACGCGCCGTCGATTTGGTTTCGTTTTTCAGAATGCAGCATTGTTCGACAGTATGTCAGTCTTTGAGAACGTTGCCTTTCCGCTCCGGCAAAGCGAGGTGGTTTCTGAAACCGTGGTTGATGAAAGAGTGATGCAGCATCTTGCCGAGGTAGGATTGTCAAAAAATGTCGCCTACAAGAGACCGGCTGAGTTATCAGGTGGTATGCGAAAGCGTGTTGGTTTGGCACGAGCGTTGATTTTGAAACCAGAGGTTGTTGTTTATGACGAACCGACAACCGGGTTGGATCCAATCATGAGTGATGTGATTAACGAATTGATCCTCGATACCCGCCGACGATATCCGGTCACCAGTGTTGTGGTGACGCATGATATGCACACCGCCAGAAAAGTCTCGGATCGCGTGTTGATGTTTTATCCACGTTTGAGGCTCGGTGATAATGAATCACAGGTTCTGTTTGACGGACCACCAAGTTCCCTGGAGCATGCCGAGGATCGGCGTGTTCGCCAGTTTGTTCGTGGAGAAGCTGGTGAAAGATTGACTGAGTTAGCGCATGGATTGTCTGGCTAGTTTAGCTGGGTTTTAAGCCTGATGAGAATGAATCATGGATGAAAACAGACTGCGATTTGGTGTGGGCGTGTTGGTGATTTCGGCAATCGGAATCGGCATCATCCTGACCTTCCTGTTCGGGGCGTTCCCAAGCGTCTTGCAGCGAGACTATACGCTGTTGGTGGTCTTTCCCTCAGCCGAGGGCATCGGGGCAAATACCGCCGTGGTGCGAGATGGTGTGCGTATCGGCCGCGTTTCGAGTATTGGTCTGCGCGATGAGGGCGGGGTCTTGGTCACGCTTGCAATGGATGCGACCAAGCAGATGTCACATTCTTACGTACCTAGGATTGGAACAGGTAACTTTGTGACAGGGGACGCTAAGCTTGAGTTCGTGCTCGGAAAACCAGCCAAGCTAAGAGGGATCTTTGAGAAACCGGGGCAAGAAAATGACTACCCAGGAATACTCAAGCAGCCGTACACTGACGGCGAGTTCCTGTCCTATGGTCAAAACTCGGAAAGTTTGTTTGAAATGCAGTCCGATCTGCAACAGACGTTTGAAGCCATTCGTAGTGCAGGCTCATCGATCGCCGTTGCCGCAGAGAGTATCAGTCAATTGGCATCTGGCGTGGAGAAGATAGTTGGTGGGACTGATTCCAAGATCGAGCAAGTTGCTGACGAAGCAGTCGAGGCACTCAAAGAATTTAATGGTGCCATGGCAGATATTCGAAGCATCGTCGGCAGTCCCGGGCTCAGCGAAAATCTTGAAAAGTCTGTGGCTCAACTACCGGCATTGCTGGAAAAAGCCGATTCGGCGCTCACTTCGACCCAGCGGACCTTTGAGAGCTTTGAACGCGTTGGGAACCAGTTTGAGAAGGTTGGAGTTGCTGCCGTCGATACGGTTAGTAGCGCTCAGAGGACAGTGGAAAATGTTGAACAATTCACGGAGCCATTGGCCGCGCATGGTGATCAACTGGTCAATCAGATACTCGGGACAATGACGCGGCTCGAGAGTACGTTGGCTGAGGTCGATGAATTTGGCAAAGCACTCAATAATAAAGACGGGTCGGTGCGTCTGTTATTGGATGACAAGGAAATGTACTGGAAGATTCGGAGATCTGTTGAGAACATCGAAAGTGCCACTGCGAGAATCAGGCCCATTCTTGATGATGTGCGTGTCTTTACGGACAAAGTTGCCCGAGATCCACGGCAACTAGGGGTTCGAGGTGCACTCTCGAAGAGACCCAGTGGATTGGGCTTGAAATAGAAACCGCTAACTAAGAAATCAATCGCATTTTTCGGATTGGCGTCCTTCAGGACTCAGCTGTTTCTTCTATACCATGCACCAAGCGGTTCAATAGAACCGCAGCATCTGGTTTGTCCTGAGCCTGTCTCTTATACACATCTGACGCTGCCGACGACTCCTTACG
>CAJXTM010000129.1 GCA_913061385.1 uncultured Rhodopirellula sp.
ATTGATTGATTGATTGATTGATTGATTGATTGATTGATTGATTGATTGATTGATTCAGCTGGCAAAACTGATCAGTATCAACTGCCACGGTTGCAGAACGAATTTCATGGGCGTCTCGGCGGTTCGGCAAATCCGGTACGATCGTTGGTGCTAAGCGAAATGTAAAACTGCGTGGCCAATCCTGTGAGCGGTCACAGGTTAACGCCGTTCCCGGTGAGAAAGATTTTGGGAACATTGCCGACGTCGAGATGAACATCGGGTTGGCTGAGATGTATCCCAGTGAAACGCTTGAAGTTTCGTTTTCGCAGTGTTTACTGCTCGGTTGAGTTTGTCGACCACGCGGGCGTCAGATGACCAACACATCGCCGGGCACCTTGTCGGCGCTGCAATCATCCCTGGGCCGCGGCGATAGCCTGCAAGTGAACTAATTTTGACCCAATTGACGTTCAGCAGCGAGTTTTCGCCGCGAAACCTACTTTACATATGGGAACCCCGCCCAAAACCACTGCTCTGAGCAGCGGGTTTTGTTTATGATTGTGGGTGTTTGATGAACTTCTAACCAATGGGGCAAGCGTGAAGCGTTTAAGATCAGTCGTTGTTTTTTTAGCTGCTGCTGCGATAGTGGGGTGTGAGCAGAGAGCCCCCACGCAACCAGTTGCGGGCAATAATCGAGGACCAGAATCTACCAGTAATCGAACACCCATTGGATTCCCCGAATCAGCCACTGCGATTGGCCTGGAGTTTAAGTTGATTCCAGCTGGCTCATTCACGATGGGTGATGAAACGGTTTTTGGCGCGACACCCCATGAGGTGACGCTCACGAAACCGTTCAAGCTGGGCGTGCATGAAGTCACGCAAGCTCAGTATCAACAATTGATGGGTAACAACCCGAGCCATTTCCCAGGTGCTAATAATCCGGTTGAGAAGATAAGTTGGGATGATGCGGTTGAGTTTTGCCGCAAGTTAAGTGAACTCCCCGGTGAGAAAGCAGCAGGCAATGTTTATCGTCTGCCAAGCCAAGCGGAATGGGAATACGCCTGCCGTGCTGGGACAGCAACGAAGTACAGCTTTGGTGACGATGAATCAGAGTTGGGTGATTACGCTTGGTTCCGTGATAACTCCAGTCGTGAGACGCATGCAGTGGGGGGCAAAAAACGGAATCCTTGGGGGCTCTACGATATGTACGGCAATGTCTGGGAGTGGTGCCAAGATTGGGATGCCGCCTACCCGTCTGAAAGAGTCACCGACCCTACTGGTCCAGCATCTGGCTCTTCCCGCGTTTTCCGTGGCGGCAGTTGGAGCAGCCCTACCGGGCTTTGCAGTTCGGCGTACCGTCGCAGGTACGGGCCGGTTTTCCGCAGCGCTCACCGAGGCTTTCGCGTTTGCTTGACCATGTCCTCCGAATAGCCCGAGCCGCATCGGGTTGGCAAAGTGTTCAAACCTTGGCTCGAAGGAACGAGGGGGAGCCGCGACCTTGGTTCAGGAAGACGGTGATGAATCCCGGTGTTCGTAGCGCCCAAGCGGCGGTGTCGCGTCAGGTCAGGAAGACTGCCGGCAGCAGGCACAGAGAGGTGCTTCCACCCCCACAACACGGACAACAGGAGCGACCTGCCGTAGCTAGATACGTAATCATCATCATCCAGCGGGCGCGTTAAGCTGATACGATCTGATAAGACGTCGAGAGCTAGGTAGCCATGTCCAGAGCCAGCATGATGCAACCCAGACAGAATTCCACTTACCAATGGGAAGGTCGTATGAAAAACGTGTTAGCTGCCGTGGTGCTCGCTGTCGCTTCATTGATCGGCATGAACCTTACCGCAGGCACCGATGCAACAGTAATCCCAGACCCAGCGTTTACTGTTTCGATTCCGGAACTGGCCACGATGCATGTTCCGAAAAAATACTCAAGGTCAGCAGCCATCGCCAGGGCCCAAGCCAAGTACCCCGGCTACAAATTGTCTCATGTGCGTGAGCTTCAGAATGTGTGGGTCGTGGTTTTAAAGAAGTAACCGACGAAACTCAAAGAATCTGAGCCAGAACGAATTTAGAATTGCGGACTACGGAAACGCCTGTCCACGTGAAGGCACTGGTCACTGGCTGCCTATCCGAGCTGGACAGCAACCGAAAGCGTCCGCAAAAATGGACCCTTTTGTGATCTGTCGCGGTTTGCCGACTAGCGTGGAAGCAAGCCCAATAAGTCTACTTGGAGTTTATTGCTGGCGTGCTACCGAATACTTGTTCCGCAACTACTCGATCACATTGGCAGCGGTGGTCACCTTGCCCGCATGGACTAACATCCCTCGTGTATGTGTTTGGCATGAAAGCCAAGCTTGATTCACCGATAGTGGGCGGAGCCCATCAGGTGTCCCTCTGCACACATCAGGTTCTTCGCAAAAGCACTGACCACCACTTCCCTTGGGTGTCTATCGATAAGTCGACACAAACCCCATCGCTCTGACCCAACTGGCGAAAAAACAGGTTTAACGAATGAAAGAGGAAAGGGTTATTTCCTCGCCCGCCGCCTTCGGCAAAAACAACCGCCTACCCACATAACTGACCAAACTGCTATCGAACCTGGCTCCGGCACAGCCGCGGCGCTTGCGACGCGAAAACCGACGAATACGATTTCGCTCGTTGGGCTTCGACCTGCTCGGAAGTTAGACGAAACGAGTGTCGGATTACCAGCTGAATTGTAGGATCCTCCGCGTATCACGCGATCCAACGTGGCAGAGCTATTTGACAGGTTCTCGCTTGTTTCTTCCCACTCGAATACATTGCCACTCATCCCCATGATGCCATTAGGGCTCAGGCCGCCTGCCTGGGTGACGTCTGCTGGACCGGAGCTTCGGTTGTCCCACACGGCTTCATTGTTACCGTTGGCTCCGGTGCCATCACCGCTGGACACCGCCGCGGGTTGGGAGTTGCTGGCGGTAGCATAGTCGAAATAATTCCCAGTGCCCGGATCATAATACGCCGCCTTGTACCACTCATCCATGCTAGGAAGCCAATATTGAGCATCCTTGTGACGGTAACGATTCTCACCGCCTTGTTGCCATGCATCCGCTGAATCCCATAACGCAATATTGTCGTTCACCCCGCCGGTGGTAAAGTTGTAGGCCGCCTGATGGCCCTCGCTTGTATTGAGCCAGTTCACAAAGCGGGCCGCCTCGTTCCAGGACACCATGGTCGCTGACTTGTTGGCGCCTACCGCGCTGGTCGTTACTTGTAGGGACTGAGACGCATTAAACTTACTGATCATGTCCTCCGAGACTTCGTACTTTCCCATCTGGTAGTTGTACGACACCGAACCGGCAGGAGTACTCGCAATTCCGGTGTTCGTCGGGTCGGCGGCGTTGCCCGCATCGCCGATCTCCACGAATGTCATTTCAAACGTGCTGCCACCGCTGCCAAATGTGACGAAGTCCGCAAGGGCTTCCTGTCCCCAAAGAAACGTCGCAACCGCAAGAGCGATCAAACCTTTCTTTAGATATTGGTTCATCTGTGTAGCCCGTACGGGGGTCCAGCTGTCCAGCCAGACGCTGCAGTTAAAAGGGAGGGAGCCTGCCAGAATAGCTTATAATAAATCCGTTACAAGCGATTTCAACCATACAACCGCTATGAGCCTTGATCTTCTCCACACTTGATTTTTGCGGCGATTGATTCCAGAGAGGCCAAATCGTTCGTCAAAATCATCAAAAAAGCGGCTAGTCATCGGAAACCAACGGTCCATCGGTCTCGCTCGGGCGACGCGACTCTGTTGCTTGTGCAAGCACTTTTCCGCTGCTCGTTCCAATTCATCGCCTGGGTTATTCGTCGCACATTGAGAAAGCGGAGCAAGGTTGCAGCACTTTGAGGTGTGAACGGACCATGTAGCCAGCGAACGCCAACGCCTCCAGATGTTTGTTGGTCATCCTAGCTTCCCGTCGGCGTCGACGAAAACGCAAGACTAACCCTCCAAGCTAGGCGTTGCTTGTCGAGGCTAAATCGACGGCCAGCAGCTCATGCTGATCTTATTGTTTCTATGCCAGATTGTTTGGTATTTGCTGTGTGAGAGATCTTTTGGCTTGTGAAGTGAAAAAACAACAGCAGGCAGCGGCATTCAATCGTTTTATGGCACGTGCACATGAGGTACACAGGCAAGTAGGCGCATACATGCGAAGACGGAAAACGCTGGTTGGGGCCTCTTTAATCTGCCTGTTGGGACCCAGCCTGCAACTCGAAGAAGCGACTCGGACTGATCAGGTTGGAGTCGCTAGTCGACCGCAAACCAGTGCTGCTGAGACGCCTCTGTTGAAGTTGTCGTTTCGTTGCGGAGGCAGCGTCATGGAGTTACCCCGACGACGCAAGTGGGCGTGGATGGATCTCAGTAATCGCACGTGCTAATGGGAAAACTCCTCGTCTCATCATCACATTCCCCGTGCCTGCGTAAGGTTTACCAAAAAAAACAGAAATCGTGAAAGGATGAGTAATCGGCTGTGTAACTCCATTGAAACCTGCCGACACGGCACCCTCAACATTACCATCTGGAGTCCAACATGCCCCTTTTTAAAGCAAGTCCGAAATCACGCATTGAAAAACGACGCCGCTCGAACCGCAAGGCCCGCAAGCGTCGCAGCATGTCTGTTGAACACTTGGAGGGCCGCCGAGTGTTTGCCGCCATGTTCGATGGTTTTCAACCGACGGGAGTACATGAAGGGCATTCCAATTCCTTTCAGAGTTCAATTGTCTGGGATGCTTCGTCGGGGATTTTGACGCTGGATGGGACGCTCGGGGATGACACTGCTTCGGTCAGTCAGGTGAATAACCTCTCAAGAACATTCGAGGCGAACCTGAATGCAACCACAAGAACGATTGCTCTCGGGCGAATGGAGAGTATCTCGGAAATTGTTTTTGAGGGGCGTGCCGGCGACGACACCTTTGTCAACAACACTGATTTCGACTCTGATGCAAATGGTGGTCAAGGCAATGACACGCTGACGGGTGGAACAGGCACCGACAATCTGGAAGGGGGCGGGGGAGACGACACGCTCGTTGGTGGCGGCGGTGTCGACTACCTTCACGGCGGCGAGGGAACTGACAGCCTCTCGGGGGGGGACGGCGATGATTACATGTATGGAGACGACGGACAGGACGTGATGGACGGTGGCGAGGGAGATGACCGAATGTACGGAGGCGATGATGCCGACAGCATGACTGGCGGTCCAGGTGATGACCGTGTTTTTGGCCAATCTGGTGCAGATACACTCGAGGGTGAAGACGGTGACGACTACATCGTTGGGTCCGACGGCGATGATGTGATCAACGGTGGTGATGGTGATGACACAATCGACGGGGGCGATGAAGAAGATACCATCAGTGGTGGTGCAGGAAGTGATGACATTGACGGAGGAGCTGGCGGGGATGTGATTGAAGGTGGAAGTGATGCAGACAATATCAAGGGTGGAGACGGACAGGATCAGATTCACGGAAACGGTGGCGATGACTATATCGAAGGGGGAAGCGGCGACGACAACCTGTATGGGGATGGTGGGATGGATGAACTGCGAGGAAACGCCGGGAACGACGGGCTGTTCGGTGGCCGTTCCAATGACACCCTTTATGGTGGCAGTGGGGGCGATCGCTTTCTGACTCAATCAGGCGACACCGTTAACGCGGTCAATGACAATGATGCAGAGATTAAATTCGCCAGCACGACCGGCGAAAAAACACGGTATGACGGTTCGCGAATCACATGGCAATCGGGAGCATGGACCGAAGCTGAAATCGAAGTGCTCGATGTGGCACTTGCTTCCTTGCACCAACGTACAGGCAATACCAATCTGCTGAAAACTTCCAAAGGCAAGACCATTACTTTCTATCGCGTTGGCAGTTCCAGCAATACCGCGATCGGTGGCTGGAATGATGGAAGCGATGTCTACATCACCGAAAATCGGATGGATTCTGATGGCAACGGGAGCACAGCGGATAGCAATGATGCTCCGGAAATCTATCGTGTTGTGTTTCATGAGATTGCACACTTCTGGGACAACGAGCATGATGATTGGAGTGCCTGGAAAGATATCAGTGATTGGAAATGGCGTGTGGGCTCGAAGTGGTCCCACGACGGAACATCAGGCTTTGCACGTGAGTACGGAGAAACAAATCCAAAAGAAGATTTTGCAACTGTGTTCGCAAAAGTGATGCAGGAAAATCTGGGTGAAATCTATGATTTCGATTCCACCGGAACAGCAGCCGGACTCCAGGATAAGGAGGACCACATCAACGATTTTCTCGACAGCGTTTGACGTCTTGATGAGCCCTGCGAGTGATTTCCAAGGGACAAGACGGGATTCATTGTGAATCCCGTCTTGTCGTGTTTGGCCGGATCAAGGGATGAGCGATAAGAGTGTTCTGCACTCATCCTGTCCCAACCGGAAAAGACAATGTGATTCGTAAAACTTTCAATTGCTTTGTTCTACTAGCGGTCCCCGTCAGTACCTCCGAACCAGGGTCCATCTCACTGGGGGGAAATGACCATCACACAAAACCGTCGGCCGGAGGCCATGCGATTCGTCGATCCGAAGATCTGTTGCGGACCGGGGACGCCGAACGTTCCTAGGTCTTTTCTCACCTTGATCGGCCCTCTGTTGTTCAGCTTCAACTCAAGCCACATGTTCCTCAAGCCACATGTTCCTCAAGGCTGGAGCACGCTGCGAACGACGCGTGGAAAGTGGGGGTTGGCATCCGGACATTGAACTCTTACCACAGAATTGCACCATGGTGAGTGAGAGAATCTTGATTGGGCGTACTGCCTAGAAAGGACTTTCGGCATGCCTCAGAAACATCACACAATGGAGCTGATCGTTGCCAACCTACATAAAGCAAATGTGAAACTTGGAAAGGCCAAGCAGGTGCCCGGAATTTGCATACTGTTGGACATCGTTGCCAAAAGTACACGAACAGAACTAATCTTACTGGCGAATCGATTCCTACCATCCCCACCTCCACAGTTGATTGGATAATCAAATTCATGCCGTCTATGCGGCATGCTTGTCTATGCTGCGGAAAAATTGATTTTCCGAAAGGGGCTTGGGAAGAGGTCGTTTATTGGCACGGGAGGATCGATAGGATCGATAGGATCGAGAGCAGTTCAAGAACTACCGATTCGAATAGTAAGCGATCAATACCCACGTAACCTCCAGCGATCAAAGCTACCGATCTTTTTGCGTTTTCGTTTTGAGATCGTTCTGGCGTTTTGGTAACGTGGCTCGATACAAACCCAAGTTCCTGGGCATCGAGTTGATGTTCAACTGTCAGGATGAGGGTTTCTGTTTTTGGAGCGCTAGGCCGTTCATTACTGAACCCCCATTTCTTTTAACAGATGGTTGGCGCCGAACACCTTGCCGGTGATCCACAACGCATAGCGGATATCAACGCCAATCGAGCGACTATAGGATTCATTCCACGCAAAATCGTTAATGGTCGCCTCAAACGCACGATCAAAATTGACTCCGACCAGTTTTCCGTCACCATTAAGTATTGGACTCCCTGAATTACCGCCAGTCGTATCCGTGTCGTACAGGATTGCAGTTGGCACATCGTTTAATTTAGGATGCATGAACTGCCCAAAGTCTCGTGCCTTGTGCTTTTCAATGATGGAACGGGGCAAAACGAAAGGCTCCACACCGGTTGCCTTGGCGACAGCTCCACCCAAGGTTGTGATGGGCGATTTGTAGACAGCATCCTCTGGGGAATAGCCTTTGATGTGGCCGTAGGTAAGTCGCAGTGTGGCGTTTGCATCGGGTACAAAGTTCTGCTGCAGAAACTCTTGTTTGACGGTCACAAGGTTGCCATAAAGTTGATCGAGTCTTCCCGCACGCGACTTGGATTGCTCACGCAGTTTTAGATATTTGGGGTATAATTTAATGATCGCTGCAAGTGCCGGATCGTTGAGCGCCGCCAACTGTTCAGGTGTTTTTTCAAGACAACCTTGAATGAACTCAGGGTCACCAAGTCTTGTGTTGTCGTAGAGCGCGGCGAGCCTGTCTCTTATACACATCTGACGCTGCCGACGACTCCTTACGTGTAGAT
>CAJXTM010000130.1 GCA_913061385.1 uncultured Rhodopirellula sp.
CGAGATCAGCCTCGGTCTCGTGGGCTCGGAGATGTGTATAAGAGACAGATTCCCGTCTAGCCACTCAACGCTACCTTGGGTTCGAACCAACCGAAGGCTATGCGTCACAACACACCGCCACCGCACTTGCACAAGTTGCCCACAGCAGGGCAACATCGCTAAGTGAAAAAGACCGAAGATTTTTCGGCATTGCGCTAACCGCAACACTACCTACCAAACCTGACGGAGCGGAAGCAAATTCAGTACAAAATTGTTGTGTTCACGTTGCTTCGCACAACGCTCAAAGCCGCCGAGGTTGGTCTCTTCAGTTTACTGGAGAACAAAGCGATCGAGATATTGCCGAATCAATCGCAGAGCAGATGTTTCTGATCGCGTTACATGATTCGCTTTACCAAAGCGGAATCACTGTTGACACAGACCCACTTCTACCTCTGCATTCAGTTGGCTTGCAAGTCAGCATGACACATGCCGTCGATGACCTGGGTGCATGACCAACTAGCATCTAAGATGCAATTTCCAAATGAGCGTGCCTGTCAGACCCAACGGCATCAAGCAGCCGGATTACGCATCAGAGAGCGCCGCCGCAAGTTGCTCGTAAGTTCGTTTACTATCCATCTTTGAACCTCGATTATCGAGGGCAATTCGGTAGAGGTGTTGGCCGCAAGTCGTTGGATAAGTCCCTGTGACACACGCTTGGCACAAATGGTCAGCAGGCTTGCCAATGGCACGCGAAATTGCTTCCACTGGCAGGTACCTCAATGAATCGGCCCCCAAGTCATCTGCCATTCGTTGCTGGTTATCATCCGTCAACCCACCGTCGGTCGTAAAGTACTTGGGACCAATCAATTGATCCACGGTACTCATGTCGATCCCATAAAAACAGGGTGCAATGATTGGCGGACAGGCAACACGCACATGAATTTCCTTGGCACCACCGACTTCTCGAATCCGGTCAAGCAAGACATTCATGGTGGTACTGCGAACGATCGAGTCTTCGACAAGAATCACGCGTTTATCTTTCAATACTTCCCTGAGCGGCGTGTACTTAGTGGCCGCCTTAGCCTTTCGTGCTCGACCAGCCTCGATAAAAGTACGTCCTGCATAACGATTGCGAATCAAACCTTCACGGCTTGGAATCGACAGCTCATATGCCATTGAATCCGCAGCAGCTTTGCTGGTGTCAGGAACTGGAACGATAATCGTGTCATCAGAATTGAGATCGACTCCGCCAAATTCACGTTCAGCATTCGCCAGTTCAACGCCAAGCTTGGTTCGACTGAGGTAGACGCTTCGATCATCGAGCGTACTCGCAACATTTGCGAAATAGATCCACTCGAAAAAGCAATGAGCCGGCTTCTGCTCAGGAGCGAATCGCTCCATCCGAAAACCGGTCTCAGGATCAATGACAATCGCATGTCCTGGTGGCAGTGACTTGATCTGTTCATTCTCAAAACCGAGATTGAGCAATGCAACACTTTCACTAGCAGCAGCAAAGAGAGGTCCCTCATGTACGTAGCACATGGGTTTGATGCCCAGCGGATCGCGTGCAACAATCATCTCGCCTTCTGCAGTCAACAAAGCGAGGCTATAAGCACCATCGAATTCAGCAGTCGTTCTTCGCAACACATCGATCCAATCAATGCGGGATTGCGACTTACTTAGCAGTCGCGCGAACTCGTGAAGAATAATCTCAGTGTCGGTGTCGAGCGCCAGATGATGATCTCCATCCGCGAGCAATCTCTCTTTCAGAATACCGTAATTT
Source organism: uncultured Rhodopirellula sp. (assembly GCA_913061385.1). Taxonomy (GTDB): domain Bacteria; phylum Planctomycetota; class Planctomycetia; order Pirellulales; family Pirellulaceae; genus Rubripirellula. Next base: position 1,763 of record CAJXTM010000130.1, read on the forward strand.
GAAAGCTGGCCATTGAAGCAAAAACTAAACCACTTCCGCTTGTGAATATGTTTACGCTCAAACGGCTGCGCGTAATTACGATCATCTTGTCCACAGGTTGCATAGCGAACGTGTCCAATTGCCGCCCGCCCTGCAAGGGACTTCATGAGGGCTTCTGCTTTGGCACGATGATTCAACCGAAAGACTTCAGTGACCGTACCAACATCCTTCCGATTTTTGAGTAACGACGCACAATCCGGATTAAAAGTCGTCATACCTGCAGCGAGCTGGCCACGATTCTGGATGTCCAGCAACATTCGGGGCAGCAGACGGGAAATGTGCCGTGGTCCGTCATCAGTGCAAAGCGGACTGCGACCACGACCAGATAAGTGGTAAATGGCTGCAACACCACACTCGTGATGTAGTTCGCTCATATCGGGGGTATTCCGTTGAAGTCGGAACCGGCGAGTTGAACGCCGGCAGGAGCTTAGTAAATCGCTATCGTGCATCGCACAGTAACCCAAAGTACAGCGGGCTTCCAACCTCGTCGATTCCCCATGACAATGGAACTGCTGCAGGTGATCCATTTTGCCCGCAACAGGCGGTAAAATCATTAAAAAGTCCTGAAAAAATCATTTCCCCCAATCGATCTATGGACACACCCACAACCGAGGCACTGCGGCTTGCCGCGATCGACAACGCCCGCAGCGTGGTCGTCAAAGTGGGCACCCGAGTGATCACGACCTCCGATGGCAAACTGGACCGTCGACGAATTGACCTACTGGCAAAACAGCTCTGCCGCATCGCCGATACAGGGCGGCAGACGGTAATGGTGAGCAGCGGCGCAGTTGGTGCCGGGATGGGAAAATTGGGCCTGGAGCAACGCCCCAGCGGTTTGGCACAATTGCAAGCTGTAGCAGCCATTGGGCAAACCGACCTGATGCAGGCCTACGAATCGTCTCTCGCCAACATGGGTCGACACGCTTCCCAAGTCCTTCTGACAGCGGAAGACCTGCGACGGCGAAGCGCTTACCTGAATGTCCGAAATGCTCTAATCCAGATTCACGCGTACAACTCAATTGCCATTATTAACGAAAATGACTCCGTTGCCGTCTCGGAGCTGATGACCACATTCGGTGACAATGACCGGTTGGCAGCCCAAGTTGCTGGTCTGCTACCCGAAGCAATTCTGATCATTCTCTCAGACATCGATGGCCTGTATGACGGCCCGCCTGATCACCCCAACAGCAAACGAATCGATTTGGTAAAGACAATCGATGAATCAGTCCTAGCACTGGCACAGGATCAGCAAAACAACCACAGCAAGGGTGGAATGTCGAGCAAGCTCGAAGCTGCCCAAGTAGCAACATTGCATGGTCAATCAATGATCATTGCCCCCGGTCGGGATGACACGGTTTTGGACAAGATTTTTTCAGACACACCCATCGGAACCCTGTTCCTGCCCCCTGAAAAATCAATCCGAGGAAGACGACGCTGGATCCGCAGTGCGGCTCGTGTTGATGGCAGATTAGTTCTTGACGCGGGTGCAGTGGTTGCTGTCTGCAAACATGGACGAAGTTTACTTGCCATTGGTATCACCAAGAGCAGCGGACCCTACGACCAGGGTAGTGTTGTCTCCATTCATGATGCGACTGGAAAAGAAATCGCCCGGGGACTCATCAACTATCCTTCCACTGAAGTTGAACAGATCATCGGACAACCGAGCGACAACATCTCAGAAATCCTCGGACATCGTCCCTATGAAAATGTTGTACACCGAGACAACTTGGTACTGACTCATCAAGTCGATTCCTGATTCATTGGTCTGCACAAGCCTTTATTAATCCGCCGCATTAAAGTCCACGCAGTCTTACAAAACCTCCGATCACCACGGTTCACAACTGACCCAACATCGATGTTGGGGACAGTTCGCGAGGAAAGTTGCTCAGGGTTTCTTCCAGACCACCGGCTTACGGCGTCTGGGGTAGAGCTCCTGACACAAAGGGCACTTGGTTCCATCACAACCGCGAGCAGTACAGTACTCACGGCCGTAAAAAACAATTTGCAAATGCAGGTCATTCCATTCCGATTCAGGAAATACCTTTTTCAAATCCAGTTCGGTTTGCACAACATTTTTTCCACTGGAAAGCCCCCAACGTTGGGCCAAACGATGAATGTGAGTATCGACTGGAAACGCGGGAATTCCGAACGCCTGCGCCATGACTACACTCGCAGTCTTGTGCCCCACGCCCGGCAAACTCTCCAGACCTTCAAATGACTGCGGCACTTCACCATCAAACAAATCAATCAACATCGCAGCAAGACCCGCAAGACTTTTTGCTTTCTGCTTTGATAGCCCAAGTGGCCGGATGACGGACAAAATCTTCGTTTCGCCAAGCTGACGCATTGATTGTGGATCAGGAGCAAGCCTGAATAATTCCGGCGTTACTTCATTCACCTTCTTGTCTGTACACTGCGCACTCAGCAAGACAGCTACCAGCAAGGTAAAGTCGTCTTGGTGATCCAAGGGTACCGGTGGGTCAGGATATAATCCACCTAGACGCTCTCGGACCACATCTGCTCGTTCCTGTTTCTTCATTCGCCTGCTGCTCTCGATTTAACGTGCCCATGCACAAATTCAAGTCTTCCACCATCCGACAAAAAACGAAACGCATGCCATCAATGATGACTGCGATCAGGATGACAATACTCCTTTGCATGTTCTCACTGAAAAACTGTTTTTGTGTGAGCCTTGTGATGGCCGATCAGACCGGATCGGTGCAGTTTCCGGAATCACCGGCACGGAGCAACCACGTTGCCTTGGTCAGGCAGGATAACAACCTCAGCATCACCACAACAGGAACCGATCCCTTTTTAGTCTGGGAATGGAGCAAGCCCCTGCAACTCACTGAACCAGTGTTGTCCTTTGAATATTTTTGCCCTGATGGCATCAACAACATCTCAGTATTTCCCGGCCCCCCCATCACAGCCGCAATGCAATTAAAATTACCCGACCTCTCGATTGCTGAAGGTTGGCGAGAGTATGCGGCCCCCCTCAACCCGTCGAGCAGTCAGCAGCTTCCCAGCCAGATCACGCAATTGAGACTTGATCTTGGCCAAGCAATGAATCGAAAGGTCTCACTGCGCAACATACGCATTCGGCCACCCACCCAACAGGAACGTGACCACGCGGCCAACCGAATCCGAATTGAGGAAGAAAAAACATTCGCGGCCAAGGCGATCCGCCAATACAGCGAGGCATCGTTTCCTGCCACCTTCACGAAGATCATTGTTGGCCAGGACACAATCACGTTGCACGGAAAGTTACCGGATTCCGCAGTCACCACACCAGCATCATTGCTAAAACTTGTAGAGTTTCCTGCGAATGTCCAAATCAATGAAGCAGGAGCCTCAGTGCCGCTGCGACCGCAATGGAGCCGGAATCACTTTTCGGTGGTCGTGCCAAGAACAGTCGGCCGTCGGGACCGGATTTATAGTGGCTGGCGAATCAAGACCGTCGCAACCCAAGGTAACACCGAGCATTTTCTTTCCGCGCGACATTACCCGACTGTCTTCGAGACGAACAACAGTCCGCCAACAGCCCCACTGCGACCTGGTAATCAGAAAGGTCTGAGTGGTTTCAGTCGTCGGGGTCCAAAAACAGATCTGCTTGAACTAGGTATCACAGCAGTAACGGTGAATCTGGTACTCAACCGATTTATCAGCAACGCCGATGGACCAGGCCGTGAAGCCATTCCATCACCCGGTCCGCCAGTTTACTTCAATCGTTCTGCCTTTGGTGCCTTAGACGAGCTGGTTGATTTCTGTCGGCAACACAAGATTGTTGTCACCGCAATTGTGCTGATTCCACGCTCAAAACAAAACGCGGCGCAAACTGCTCTACAACATCCCGAAGCGGAGGGTGGCGTGTACACCATGCCTGACATGACCACCCCGCGGGGCACCACGATCTACGGTTATCTGCTCAGTCGTATCGCCGAGCGTTACAGCGATCCAAATCAGACGCCAGGAGTGATCACGAACTGGATTGCGCACAATGAAGTCGACTATCATCCAGTCTGGACCAACATGGGAAAACAGCCGGATGAGATCTATCTGGAAGCCTACTATCGCGCCATGCGGATGATTCACAACTCCGCTCGTGCCTTCAATCCGCACGCTCGCGTTTTCATTTCGTTAACACACAATTGGCTTGTCACAAACCCACAACGCTGGCAACAACTTTCTCCCAAAAAAGCATTACTGGCTTTGCAACGATATTCGATGCAGGAAGGCGACTTTGCGTGGGGAGTGGCCTACCACCCCTACCCTCAAAGCCTGTTTGCGAAAACCGCTTGGCAAGATAACGACATTAAAAACCACCTAAACACCCCGTTGATCACGATACAGAACTTACATGTGCTTGGCGATTTCCTGAATCAAACTTCAATGAGAGACAGCAATGGAGAAAGAAGGCCTGTATTGCTGAGTGAACAGGGATTCCACACTCCAACTTATGGCACTGAGGATCAGAACCGACAAGCGGGATCGTTGCACTACGCTATGCAACGCACACAAGCCTTCCCATGGATCGAATCGTTTCATTACCACCGTTGGGTCGATCATCCTGATGAAGGTGGCTTAAAACTCGGGCTCCGGACACTACCAACAAAAAAGCACCCACACGGAGAACGTAAACGTGCATGGACTGTCTACCGAGCAATTGGCACCAGCGGCGAAACAGAAGCAACGAACGGATTGCCCAAACCACGGCAACCTGATTCACCGCCAATCAAATGACGTCCCTACCATGATTGCCAAACGGCATTTGAATCTGCACTTGCTAAGCATCGCTGCATGAATCGAACACCATCTGCTCCCTCAGCGACAGTGGGGTACAGCGCACTCTCCGGATCATGCACCTCGCCTCGTATGACTCGCCGCATATCTGAAAACGCATCTCGGTACACGTTCGCGAATGCCTCAAAAAATGCTTCTGGATGCCCACCTGGCAGTCGGCAGGCCGCTACTGCGGTTGGCAAAGTGTAAGCAGCATTTGGATTCCTCTCGTAAATTCTCGTTGGTTGCCCCAACGCACGAAGATACAATTGGTTGGGCTCTTCCTGACGCCATGCCAATGAAGCTTTTGTGCCATCTAATTCGATCGACAGATCATTCAACCGCCCATGAGAAACCTGACTCCAGGTGACCATGCCTGTTGCACCCGCGTCAAATTGCAGCATCGCGTGGCCGTAATCATCTAATTCATGATGAGAAGAATAGGACCGCATGTGACTGAGTACTTTCGATGGTGTCATGCCTGTGATGAACTGGAGCAGATGAAAAGCATGTGTCCCGACATCGCCTAGCGACCCCGCGCGGCCATTTTTATTTGGGTCTGACTTCCATGCCCCCCGAACTGGAACCTTGTCAGCATCCATTCCATGCATCCATCCCTGCACATAATTGGTTCGTACTGCAATCAAGTCACCTAGTTCTCCATTTGCAACTAATTCGCGAGCTTGTCGCACAAGCGGATAGCCAGAGTAATTGTGAGTCAATGCAAAGACTGCTTGGGAATCACGCACGGCAGTTACCATCGCATCGGCATCAGCAGTGCTGATTGTCATCGGTTTATCACATACAACATGAAAACCTGCTTCGAGTGCCGCACAAGCAATTTCCCGGTGCGTATGATTAGGGGTCGCTATCGAAACAAAATCAATTCGATCGTCCGACGAACGCAATTTTTCTGAGTTGATCAATTCGTGAAATGATCCATATGCCCGATCCGGTGCAATTCCCATTGCCACCCCTGACTCACGGGATCGTTCGGGATTCGAGGAGAGAGCACCTGCGACTAGAACCGCCTGACGATCAAGTGTTGCCGCAGTAGTATGTACCTTACCAATGAAGCCATTCCCGCCTCCACCAACGAGCCCCATCCGTAGCGGGCGATCCTTTTGCAGTGTTCTCACGAGGTCTCTTTCTTTAAAATCAGATCCCAGTCGCCGACAATGACAACATGCTGACTCAGCCAGCACACCACCGTCGAACGCCTGAGACTCACTTACCACATCATCTTTTTGAACGACTCAATCTCTGCCTGGAATTTCCCCGGGTATCGAACCGTCCATGTACCGCCAGTTTTTCAAGTACGAAAGCAAATCTGACATTTTCGCTGGATTGAGTATCTCTTCAAAACCCTCTGGCATCAACGAAACTCCGGGTGCTGTCTCTTATACACATCTCCGAGCCCACGAGACCGAGGCTGATCTCG
>CAJXTM010000131.1 GCA_913061385.1 uncultured Rhodopirellula sp.
CGAGATCAGCCTCGGTCTCGTGGGCTCGGAGATGTGTATAAGAGACAGTATCTGTTGAATCTTTGATACCAAACCCAGGGCTGCCCCATCGAGACACTTGAAAACCAACGCCTTGAATTTCAGTTGTACACGCGAGCTATTTCGAAACCTTTCTCGTCGCACTCTGGCACCTTACTTGATCAGACATTGCGGTTCAAACTCGCGAACCAATGCAGTGAGATAAATCAATTGATCACATGGATTCTCTTTCGCCAAACGCAGCAGAGAAATCAACGCGGTCAGAGATCAATTCCATTTCCAAGTGGGCGGTGCTCCTGGAAGTCGGTTTGTTCACTGGCCTTCCAAAGGCCACTAGGTTCTTGATGAATCAAATAATGTGGGTATTTGCAGGGCCCCTCTCACGACTAATTCTATTGGCTGGCCTAACGATCTACCTGAGGTTCGTGAACTCGGATGGGCTGATATGGGTTTAACCTCTGTGCCCGAAGCCAAAGCGAAAGGGATGGTAAGCCCTCACACCTTCGCGACATTTCTTGCATTCACCGCCGTGGTTGTGCTTGTTCAATTGCCACCGGATAATTGGATGCACGTTTTAGCACGAAGACCCCGACAGAGTCGAAGATCACGCGGGGAAGCGTCCCCGACAGTTTGTCCATGTACTCATTTCGCTTTGGAATTGTCAGGAACGCTGCGACCCTTGGCGAAGAGATAAGTTCCCGCGATTATCTTGTCACCCGACGACAAACGGTATTTTCGAATATCAAATTCGAAAACGCACTCGCCGTCATTTTTGTAGAAGCCTCTCTATCTCTCGATTCCTTCTCGCCGTGTCCAATATTCTTCTACCGGTGAGGCTGTTACGCCTGGCTCCCGTTGAATGCCATTGATCTCATTCGCTTGAACCGCCCCAGACCTGCCGCGTCTCGAGCTTTTACTGATCACGAAGTCATAATTGACAGTCGACGTGGATCCACTCGAAAACGTATTGAGAAATTCAATCGAACCAATACCCTCAGGACCAACGGTGTAGGTTCCTTCTGAAACAACATAAATCAACCTACGACCACCGCCCTCGGCTTCAGAATTGATGGTGACGAAACGCTCAACACCACCCCTGCCATCAAAGGTTGTCACACCGATTGAACGGGACTGGTACCCACCAGCTGCCCCCGAGGATGCATAGGAACCACTCAGGGATCTCTCTGAGAAACCGTTGCTCGAGCCTCCCTTTGCGATAACCGAATTGGACTGATCTGGGAACGCTGTCGAAGCCACCGCGATCACACTCACTACACATCCCATGAGAATCATGGACAAAGAAAAACGCCTCATATGAAAACACCTTTTAAAATCTGAACGTTAAAAATTTTACGTTTATGTTCGCAGAACGCGATTGAACTCGAAAACACAACGCAAGTAATTCGCGCTCAGTGTAGCACCTCGAACTGGCGAAAAAGCCAAAATCAGCGATTCTTAAAACGAATCAGCTGACTTCCCTGTTAGGCACGTTGAAATCAGCGTTCCAAGACAGGACGATGACTCACTATCAAAAAAGAAAGCAGTACGCCAGCAGCATCATCTTGGATGCTGTGCATGCATGTGCTGCTTGGGAGTGCAGATCGATTCATGCCGAAAAAAGATATTTTGAGCAACGACACATCAGTCAATGGAACACGCTCCCTCGGCTCCAAGTCCAAGGAGAAGTAAACGTTCGAGAGCGTCACTTCGTAGACGCAGGCAACAACCACGCAGGCAAGAAAAAACGTGTACTTCGTGACACGTGCTGCCATCGATTCCTTGCAATGAACCAGACTGCCCTTCTCGCCTGAGGTGGAACAGAATGCAAACTGCTTCGCTCACCCCGACAGATCAATCTGCACCAAAAAAGGCCCGAAATCAACTTCGCCAGTCACGACTATTGATTGTGACGTCATTTCAACTCGCCGATAAGCTTTACAAATCCGTTTTGACGCTTGATGTTTTCGAAGTTAGGAGTGTTCTCCAAACTGTTTACGTTATTGAAGCCTGCCTCAACTGCACTCCGTAAGAAATCGATTGATTTCTGCTCAAAGAGACCAGCCAATTGATGCTCAGGTGCTTGATTCTTTCGTGGTTGCTGATGCTGCAATTGACCAGCAATCTACACTTCTTCGATAAATCGCTGAACGACTCACGGCTTATCTTGATGACAATCCAACAAAACTTGGTCACCAGGTCTCTGCCTAAATCCGTGTCGTGACCACGCAAGACAGTTCCCATCACACCCCGGGCAATCTCGCCTGAAACACGATACCACCCCCACTTTCCAATTCTGGAATTTCATCTGAATCGGACTTGAACGGCGGGAACCTTCAACACGCAGATGAACCCCACCGACTCAAGCAATGGGCTGATGAGCCGTGTGCTGATGCATCCACTGTGGCAGTGAGCCAAGCTCAAAATCTCCTTAGTCTTAAGAGGCAGCAGCCGCTACTGATTCATGGAGAGTTTCCCGAGCACCCAGCAACCCTTCTTTCGCAACCCCACTCTCCCCAATATACGTGAAAGCCTCATACAGAGCAGGTTTCGCATGTCCGCCTGAGTTTATCTCGATTAGTTTGGACTGACAGTGCTCGCGAAATGCAACATGCTTGGCTTTCTCACTGTGGCCGCGGCCTTCTGTCGGACTACTATGCAGAGAAAGTAATTCTGCGTCGCTGGGACAACGGTCGATCTGCATTCTCGTCTTCTTGAATTGGTGTGCTCCCACTCAAGGTTAGGCAAACTCGCGCAGAGCAAAACCTGCAGATCAGAGTGCCAAGGCTGACAGTGCTTCAAATGTAGCGAACTTGGGTCACAAAAAACTAACTACGATATTCCTTTTCATCGCTACGCTTGGAATGCCACAATGAAGCGGTGAAAACCAGTGAGATTAGTCTTCATCCGTGATGCAAGATTCTGCAGTCAACGCTCTGGGACGAATGCCGTTCCAGAGAGTCGAAAGAATCAAGAAATTTTTCTCTCAGCAATAAGTTGCTGACGATGTTTTAAAGAAACGCCCCTCAGGTGTGTTGACTACGGACTGGGCCCGATCACGCTTTGTCCTCACGGACGAACCTACGCTTGATTCAACGCTCTGCAAAGTTAGCACCCAGTTCACTTTGTTCGCCGCGTTTTGCGACGCAGTGGCTTCTCGCTGGAATCGAAAGATGTCACCCGATCACAGACGCTAGCTGCCCACCTTGTTGCAGCGCTAGGTGAGCCCTTCAAATGAGCCTCGAAGACAGCAGGCTTCAACACTCCAACCAACGTTTGCTAGCATCGCAAGATCTTATGCAACTCGGTCCGCGTTTCCTTGAAAGCTCGTAGGAGCATCCCACAAACGACCTTGCCAGCCACTTAAGAACCTCACTAAGGTCGATCGAAACAAGTTGTGTTGGGAAATGAACCGATGATCATCATTGCGCGAAACTATGGCCAGCTAGGAAATCGTCTGTTTCTTTATGGACACTTCATTGCAGCCGCTGAAGAATACGGGATCGAATTAGCGAATCCAAATTTTTCCGAGTACGCACATCTGTTTCCTGCAACAGCATCCAACCTTTGGTGTCGGTACCCCAATTTAAGAACAGTCTGTTCGTCTCCACGCCCTTGGCAACGCGCAGCACTTTCGAAAGCTGTTTACGCTGGTACAAAAACATTATCAATAGCAGGACTCAATCAGTATCCATTTCGCGTGATACGCATCCGTGGTGAAGAAACTTGCGACCTAGGCGGTAATGAATTTGCTGACGCGGCTCGCGGCAAGCGGCACATCCTTGCTTCAGGCTGGCTCTTTCGCAGCGAGCACCTGTTTCAAAAGCATGCATCTGTTGTACGTCAACATTTTGCTTTGCCAGAAACCAACCAGAATTCGGTAGCTCGCTTGCTGGCCGGATTACGGAAAGACTCGGATATAGTCGTCGGCATCCATATCCGACATGGCGACTATGCTTCATTCATGAACGGACGCTACTTTTACTCGCTTCAGCAGTATGCGACCATCATGCGTCGCATTGTCGAACAACTCCCTGGACAACGCATTAAATTCCTTGTCTGCAGCAATGCAGTCTGGGAACCGAGCGTATTTGCAGGACTCGACATTACACCCGGCACTGGGCACATCACCGAAGACATGTACGCATTAGCAGAGACGGATTTGATTTTTGGTCCCCCGAGCACCTATACCGGGTGGGCATCATTTTACGGCGTAAAACCTGTTACGTTCTTGGAAACGGCAGACGAGTCCTTTGACACCAACCTTCTGCTACGACACACCGATTCAGCGGCCGCGTGATCGTCACTCTCCCCGATGCTTCGTGAATCCCACAACCAGCAACGCAGTGGATTCAGTATCGCAGAAACGATCGTAATGTTGCTGCGTGGACCGTGTTTATCATCGCTCTACCTGACGCAGAGGGCAAACAGCTTTCGCCGCAACTGAAGGACCGCTGAACCCAAGCCATGCAGACTAAGTATGGTGTAGTTCTCTGCCAATGTTTCTCAGATGACACCCACCGGGAGTGGCCATATACTGACAATCCAAATCGAGCCCCCAGTGAACCGTTTCTGATCCTATCGTTGACTGTCAATTTCCACAGCCGAAGCCACCATGATGATTCGCAAAACCACTTCATTGCTAACAATCTTTTCAGCTGTCCTTATTCACACCACGATATCCTTACCCAGATGCTTGGGGCAGCAAAAAACCGAAAAACATCAAACGCCACAACTTGCCGACCTGAGTGGACTTGCGTGGATTGAAGGTGAAACTTTCATCGGTGTTCACGATGCCAAAACGGACGATGCTGAAATACTCAAACCGAGGATCGCACAACTGCAACTCCCGCAAAACCTGAGCGGACTGGCTTATGAGGACCGTCATCTCACTTTCGACGGAACCACCCCGAATGACTTGGAGAGCATTGCCAAAATACCAGGCTCGACAGAATACCTGTTGGTCGAAAGCGGGGACAGCATGCACGACCCCTCCATACAACGCATCTTCAAAGCCACACTGCGAAATGGTGAATTGGAAATCATCAGCCAGACACAGTGGCCCGTGAAAATCACGAATGTTGAAGGAACAGCAGTTGCCAAACTCGGCAGCGTCTACGTTTTTGTCTTCGCGGAGCGAGCCGAAAACCAATCCAGCACTGATTTGTGCTGGGTTAAGTTTGAGCCTGTCACTATGAAGTTCGCTAAGCAAGTAAACCGCATCAAATTCTCGTCGCCTGACTCTGAACGATTCAATCGAGTGATCGTCGGACTTGACATTGACAACCATGGACACATTTACAGCGTGTCAGCTTTCGACGCAGAATCCGCAGGCTTACCAAATCCCGACAATGGCCCCTATGCTTCTGGGGTCTACGAAATTGGCACAATCAAACTTCAGAACGACGCTCCAACCATTCAACTTTACGCCAAACCCATTGAACATGCCTTGGTGGATGGTTTCAAAATTGAATCCATCGCCGTACGCAAGACAGACAGCTCGCAACTGCAACTCTTCATCGGAACCGACGATGAAAATTACGGCGGCACACTGCGACAGCTTGCTCACTAAAGGCTTGGCGCATTTCCCGATTTCCGTTGAATCGACTTCGCCGGAGGTCAACCCATGCCTCACCTTCATGAGCGTGCGAATTCCAGTCGCACGCCTTCATGGCAAACAGAGCCCAAGAGCTGTAATGTAAGAACGTTCCCCCCACACTGACGCCAGGCGGAACCTCGCCATTTGTTCAGTGAGTTACCTTGGTGGACTTCAGACTCTCAAGTCCCCACAGCAGAATGCTGCCCACAAATCCGCTGCACACCCAAGTGGCAAGTGTAGAGATAAGAATATCATCCCAAAAACCTTGGTGAGCGATCATCCAACCACAGGCATATCCGCTCCACAATGAAAGGTTTTCGAAATGAAAGAAAAAGTGTGCCAATTTAGGTTTCGCTGCACGATTCACCACGACAAGAATCAACACAAAAACGATGAGAACTACGAGGGCAGCGAATGCCTCATAGTGAGTCCCACCAACATTGGCATAGGGCCTACACAAACGCGAAACAACTCCAACCGCGGCACCACCCAAGATACAGGCGAATGGCAGAAAGACCATCTCCTTGAACTGATGTATCATTCCGTTCTCAAAATCAGGCAGACACGATTGATCAACGGGCCCCAATTCTGATGGCGTCTGATACGGATTACTTCCCGCATCGCTGAATATCACGTTACCGCCATCACCACGGTTCCGACGACGCTGCAGCATAGTGACCACAACTGCCGCAGCGACTGCCAACCCACCAAACAAAACGGTCAGCAGATAATTCATGCCTACGGTCATCCAACACCAACCCGGTCTGTCAAACCCGAAAATTCACCAAGCACTAAGATATCGAATTCGATAAAAATATTTCGAGTGTAAAGAACATGCTTTCCTGCAGCGCAATAGCTTCAGCCAACCTAATATCCACTTTTCACCGACTGGCAATTACCAGCCCACGAGGACAACATTCGGCTTCCTAATTCCAAACAATTCGCAGTAGCATCCCACAAGACCGCGGTGGCGTCGGCGACGTAATAATTCAGTGAGATATTGACTACTGTTGACGCAAATGCTTACTAAAAAAAACGTCTACGGTTTCGACCATTTGATCAAACCACTTTTGCTGATTAAGAAATGGATGCGGCGCTCCCTCCACAATCGTCAGCCCGGTCGACACACCATCTTCCTTGGCTTGCTGCCGAAAAGAACTTGCGTGAGTACTGGGATCATCTTTTTCGCCGGTCATGAACCAGCAGGGCGGGTCACCTTGATCGAGATGAAATAACGGCGAAGCCATCCTGTAAGTTTCCGGCTGATCAGTCTGTGCCCCATTTAGGAATTGCCGCCAAATTCCACCGCGATCCTCGCTAGCCGAGACATTGCGTGTTCGCTCTGAAAGAAAATCAGTTTGGGCGCCCATCGGTACCGCTGCCTGGATCGTGCTGCTGAAATCGGCGTTTCCACCATCGCCTTCAAGTTCCTTGACACCACCCGACGTCGCGAGCAGTGCAGTCAAATGACCACCAGCCGACAAACCAACCGCTCCGATTTGTTTGCTATCCACCCCAAATTCCTCTGCATTAGCGCGGAGGAAACGCACGGCAGCTTTGCAATCCTGTATTTGTGCAGGAAAAGGTGATTCGCCACTCAGGCGATAGGAGATTGTCGCTGCAACATAACCGCGGTCAGCGATCGCCTGAGCAACCTGTGCGTGATGTACCCGACTACCCTTGGCCCAACCACCGCCGTGAATGCAAACAACAGCCGGCAGCGTACCCCACGCATCCTTGGGACGATAGATGTTCATTGCAAGAGTACGTTCGCCATAACGTGCATAAGTCACATCCAGCTTTGAATTCAGACCACCAAGCGTTTCCGGTGCAATCATGGTACGACCACTCGTATACGTAGCTTGCGAAAACTCGCCAGCGTCACGAGCATCCAGTCGCATCTCATCCTGAAACATGATTGCCATGCCACGCAACTTTCGAAGCATGTCCCGATTCCGTACCAACTTCGATTCACCGGGGTCCTCCGATAAATCATAGAGCTGTAAGCTCGGGTTCAACTGCAGCTTAAAATGCTTCCAACGCACAGCAGCAAGTGCTCCATGACTTCCATGGTAAAAGAATGCATTGTTGTATTCGTTTCTTTTGACAATAGAAGCCCATTCTCCAGCGGGATCCCAGCGGCGTCTCAAGGGAACCGTTGCGTTGAGCGAACTTTTCATCCCCGGTGCTGGAACGAACTCAGATTCTCCCTCGAGTAACGGTGAAATGTCACGACCATCAATCACACGCCCCTGCGGAACTTCAATACCAGCGAACGTCGCTAGTGTCGGATACCAGTCCATCGCTCTGACTACCGCGGACGACTCGACTCCCGCCTGCAAGCCCAAACCCTGTCTCTTATACACATCTCCGAGCCCACGAGACCGAGGCTGATCTC
>CAJXTM010000132.1 GCA_913061385.1 uncultured Rhodopirellula sp.
GAGATCAGCCTCGGTCTCGTGGGCTCGGAGATGTGTATAAGAGACAGGTGTCAACATGTGACACTCCACCTGTCATGAACAGGAAGATGACACGTTTGGCCTTGGCTGCAAAATGCGGAGCCTTGGGAGCCAATGGGTCGAGGTCTGACATCGGCTCGGTGGCCATCAGTTCGGAAAGCATCCCCGGTAGCAACAAGCCACCACCTGCCAAAGATCGTATGAAGCGACGTCGATGGATTGACATGATGTTTTAATCCACGAAAAGGAATTCATTGCTCGACAGCATTGCACGAATGAGACTCGACCACGCGGTTGACTCTCCAGACGCCGTGCTTGCTTGTGATATCAATTGTTGAGTTTGTTTTATTTCCGCGTTGTCCGGTTTCCTGCCGAACAGTGTTTGGTAGCACCACGCAATGCGACTGGTGAAGTTCGGATTGCTTTCGAGCATACGTGAGGTCATGCGGTTTGCTTCGTCCTGAATGAACTCCGAATTCATGAAGTACAGGGACTGCAAGCTGGTGGTTGTGGGGCGACGCACACCTACATGCAGGTTGCCATCGGGTGCATCAAATGTATCGAGGAAAATGTTTTTGCGAATCCTTTGACGAAAAAGATAGATGGTGCGTCGGTCACTATCAAATCTTCCCACGTACGGTTCGTGCTGCCTAAAGTAATAGGTCAGGTGGTGAGGCAGGGGATGGCGATGGGCGGGGTTCAGGTCAAGGTTGCCACTGATGGCCAAGACTGAATCTCTGATTTGCTCTGCATCAAGACGTTGGCGATTGGTTCGCCACAAATAGATGTTATCAGGATCAACCTCTGCATTCCCTGGGATATGCTGACTGGCACGTTGGTAGGTATCTGAAGCGAGGATCAGTCGGTGTAATGCTTTGATCGACCAATCGTTCTGTATTAAGTAGGATGCCAGAAAATCGAGCAGTTGTGGATGAGTAGCCCCGTTTCCACGCACACCAAAATCACTGGTTGAGCTCACGATGCCCCGGCCAAGGTGATGGTGCCATACTCGATTGGCGATCACCCGTGCGGTCAAAGGATTTTGAGGGTCTGCGATCCAGTCTGCCAACTGGAGTCGTCCGCTTTGGTCAATTGAGTCCTGCAGTATCTGTCCGCCAAGAACTTGCAGGAAACCACGCTGTACCATCGGCCCCAACGCCTTTGGATTGCCTTGTTTTTGGATGGCTGCGTTTCCCGCGTTGCCTTCCCTGACTGCATACGCGGTTTCCAGGTGGGGGAATGTTTCTGCAAGGGCGGCAATCTGACTGCGCAGGTCCATGACCTGTTGCCATGCTGTTTCTCGGGTGTGCCCGGGAATGTTGATCGGCTTTTTTTGAAAATCGCGATAACGCTGAAAAGCTGCCCTTTCCTGCTCGCGTAATTGGTTCAGTTCCTTGTTGAAACCGCTGAGTGTCTTGTTCGCTTGATTGTCGCCTACTCGATAGACAAAGTCTTGACGGTAGGGTTTGTGCTCGGCGCCAGCATGTGGATAGATCGTGCTTGAAAAGATTCCGTACAAAGCGTAGTAGTCTGCTGTTGGAATCGGGTCGAATTTATGGTCATGGCAGCGGGCGCAACCAATGGAAAGACCGAGAAATGTCTTGCCAAGATTGTTGAGCGTATCTTCAATTGTGATGTGCGGTTGGTTCTGTGGGCTCACGCCAATGCGACGTGAAATCGTTAAGTAACCAGTTGCAATGGTTTGTTCCCAGCGTTCGTCCGCGTCGCTTGAATTCAGAAGATCACCAGCGATCTGTTCTTTGATGAATTGGTCGTAGGGCTTGTCGTCATTGAATGCATCAATGACATAGTTGCGATATTTGTAGGCTTCCGGAATTGGGAAGTCAGCAGCATCGCCAGCGGTGTCTGCGTAGCGAACCAAATCAAGCCAGTGTTGCCCCCATCGTTCGCCGTAACGGGGCGATGACAATAAACGGTTGACCAGTGTTGCGACTGCCTGTGTCGGGTCTATTGATGCATCAGCCACGAACTCACTGCTTTCTTGCGGTGTGGCAGGTAAGCCAGTCAGGTCATAGGTGATGCGACGGATCAACTTGTGTGGTGTGGTAGGCCCAGCGGCATCGAGACCACGTTCCCGGTGGGCATCTCTGATGTAGGAATCAATTGGGTTTTTGGATGAAGCGTCCTTGGGTGTCGATGTCGCATTCGCAATTGCAGCTTGGCTTAACGGTTGGAAAGCCCAGAAGCTGCGTTCTTTGTCTGTGATCCCATGTTCGTCAGGACCAGTCTTGGACGAGCGAATCGGCTTCGGCCACACGGCACCCTCGGATATCCACTTTTCAAACACCCTCACCTCACCATCTTTCAGCGGTTCAGAGGGTGGCATGGTGATGTCAGAATGCTGCTGTGCGAGGACTTGCCACAGCAGGCTCTGGCTGGGCTTACCGGGGATGATGGCGGGGCCGGACGTTCCGCCCGCAAGAATGTCTTTGAGAGAATCCAGACGCAAGCCGCCCTCAGCTTTTCGCCGGTGACACTCGTAGCATTTGAGGACAAGAAGTGGGCGTACACGTGATTCGAAGAAATCTTCCTGCTCAGCCCCTAATGCGGGTGGCATCGTGCAAAGCAAAATCGTGCAAAGCAAAATTGGGCAAAGCAAAATTGTGCAACACAATACTGTGACGCACAAGATCGATCGGCTGGAAATGCGTCGGACCAGCATGGCACCAAAGAGAATGAGAGACTAAGTATGAACGTGGGGTAGCTAAAGTGTCTGCTCAGCGAAATTGAGCAACACTCTTAGTTTACCCTGATGTGCGATGGCCTGCCCGCAATCGTCAATTTCAAAGGCGATTTGCGTCCGAGTAGATCGTAGCCCTGTTTCCACCCTCAGGAATGAAGATGCCGCAACTCAATTACGATCCTTCACAATACGATTCGCTTGGTTATTGCGTGTTTCGGGAAGTGTTGGATGCTGATGCCGTTGCTGCGGCCCAACAGGATTTGGGGCGGGTTCTGCAGGCGATGCCGGCGAGGATGATGGTTTATAAAGATGGAGAACATGTCGAGGCCGACGGGCGTCCAGAGTTTTTGGTTGAACCCCACACACAAGAGGGGGGCGAACCTTGGCTTGAGTTATGCCGTCATCCTCGTGTGCTTGATGCGGTGGAAGCAATTCTCGGTCCGGATTTGATCTTGATCATGTCACACCTGATCGTGAAGCGACCCAGTGATGGCTTGCCCGTTGCTTGGCATCAGGACAATACCTACTGGCACTCGGTTCAGGGAACCGATGTGTGTACCGTTTGGTTGGCGATTGATGATGCAGATGTGGACAATGGTTGTATGAATGTGATTCCTTGCACTCAGGCGAATCATCCCGACTTGGAAAAAATATCGACGGGTGGTGAAGATCTGCTTGGCACAACGGTGGCCGTCAGCCAGCTGCAAGCAGGTCAGGCGGTTCCGATCGAGCTCAAAGCAGGAGCCTTGTCGATTCATGATTCCTTCATCATTCATGGATCCGAAGCCAATCGGTCGGGGCGACGTCGCGCGGGCTATACGATGCGGTACGCGAACGCTTCGACCGTCGCTGTCGACATGGATGAGCACTGGGTCGATGTTTTTCGTGTTCGCGGGAATCCCCAAGCCGCGGAGAGGTACACAGATATCAGGCCAGGAAGGCTATCGCCGTATCGTTAAAAATCAAAAACGCTACATCGTTCTGCGGCTCCGCGATTAGGCGAAGTGAGCGTTTGGGATTGGGCGAAGTGAGAGCCCTGCGGAGATTTAAGTGGAGCAATCGATTCACAGTAGAGTCGTCAAACTTGTTATATTCAAATGTCGCGTGCCCAAGTCAGTGTCAATTGAGCCTGAGTTAACAATGCGGCTTAGTTCCCGAGCGTTTGCTTGTTGGAAAGGAATAAATCATGGATAATCTTGCGTCAATAATTGGGTGGCTAATATGCCTGAGCATCGGCGGTCCGTTGGCTTTGCTTGGATTTTTTCACTTTGTGTTCCCCAAGACAGCTTGGTCGGTTTATCGCGGGTGGGGCAGGCTATGGAAGGCAGACCCGCATGAAATCGCACCCGACTATAACGCTGGGGCCGCGATGCGAGGCGTTGGAATCGCCTGTGGTTTGGGAGGTCTTGTGATCTGCGCGATTCCGAAGCTATTGGGCCTTTGACTGAGGGTTCTCGGGACTATTCGCGGCCGAGGGGATCCCCACTGTTCTCCATCCAATTCTCCAAGGCAGCCATCAATTGCTCTGCTGTCTCTCGGTGTTTGGGGTCCCCGATCAAGTCATTGGTTTCCCACGAATCTTGTTCAAGATCAAATAGTTGTCGACGACCACTATGCGTGTAATACAGAAGCTTGTGGTTTCCCTGCCGAACTGCTCGAACTCCGTTGGGGATTTTGGCGTTTGGCATGTAGGCACCGAACAGTTGTGGCTGTCCTTTGCTTTCGCCGACCATCACGTCGTGGAAACCAAATTTTTCCGTATAAGCCGGAGCTTCGATGCCCACCAATTTTGCGAGGGTGGGGTAAATCCCGTGCAGATAGGCAAAGCCTTCACGCGATTCTCCTGATGGTACACCTGGTCCGGCGATGATCATGGGAACTCTCCAGGACCCGTCATAGAGATTTTGTTTTCCCATCAAACCGTGTTCGCCAACGGAAAGTCCATGGTCTGCTGTGAATAGAACGATCGTGTTTTTGAGTTGTCCCATCTGATCAAGTTTGGTCAAGAGTTGTCCAATTCGGTCATCGATTTGTGCGCACATCGCTAAATAGATTGCACGCTCGCGTCGCACTGTTTCCGGGCTGTGTGGTGGCGGGTAAACCATTTCATCCCGGACCAGCATATCGCCATTATCGAAAGGATGAATCGATTGGTAATTGGGTGGCTCGTAGACATTTTTGAAACGGGTGATGATGTCGGCGGGAACATGGCGAGGATCATGGGGGGCATTCGTTGACACATACATCATGAATGGCTTTTCATGGTTCCAAGTTGAATCAAGAAAAGTTTCGGCAGCATCATAAAAGACGTCGGTACTCCACCCCTCCGTCTGATGTTTTTCTACTTTTCCGGGGCCGGCAATCCGCTGGCAGGTGGGGTTCATCATCCCAATTTCAATGGCATTGTCTTTTGCGCCACCTCGATCACGCTGATTGAAAGGAAGCATTCCACCCGTGATTGCCTCGGCATGGTCAAACGATCGAAGCAGAGCGGCATTCCCGTTATGCCATTTTCCTGTTCCAAAAGTCTGCCAGCCCTCTTGTCGGAATTGTTCCGGAAACAATTTGTCAGTCGTCTTGAGGTTTGCGGGGCCAGCGTATGCAAGTTGATTGGGGGTGACCGACCAGAGTGGTCGACCCGTCAGGATCATCGCACGGCTGCAGGTGCAAATGGCTCCACTGAAAGCTCCTTGGTGAACAGTGTTCTGCATCACGGTTCCACGGCGAGCTAACGCGTCGATGTTTGGCGTGATAGCTTGGCTGCCGCCAGTAGCCGTCACGCAACGCCGACTCATGTCGTCCGTCATTAGAATCAGAATGTTCGGGCGTTGCTGCGAAGCGACAAATTGGGGAGCTGGCTGTTGCGCGTGAGCCGTCTGGCCGATGCCGAATATTTGGACCGTGCCGAAAAATGCGGTCAGCAGCATGGAAACGCTGAACAGATTGTTTGCGAACAAATTTGGCATTTGATTCAGTGAGCTTCGAGGTCTTGTGTTTTTGGAAATTGGATCCGCGCCAGGTGGGTGTGAGTCTGGCGTTCGTGCGATTCTGCGAATTGAGTTTATATGGTCTGAAGCGTCGGAGACAGTCATCAGCAGCGTCGGAAACCAGCACCCTTACCATATCATTCTAGCCTTTTTTTTGCGTTTGATCAGCGACTGTTTCACGATCTGCAAAATTGGCTGTGTGATCTCATGCTGCTCGGTAATTTATTTTGGTTAGAATTCCTACCTAGCGTGTTCAGCAGATGACTGATCTGTGAACGGTGCATTTCAATGCGTTTTTGGTTTGCCAATCCGGTTTGGGTATGTTGTGTGTGCCGTGATCGAGTCGCATCTTGATGTCTTTTTTGCCTCGTTTTCACTGAGAAATAGCGATGAAGTTTGTGCAGTTGGTACTGAGTTGTTGGTTGATTACCTGGTCTGCAAGCACTCAGGCCGAGCGACCTTTTGTCGTCATCCACCAACAGGGAGATGACGATTGCCACACGTTTCGGATACCCGCGATCGCGGTCACCAATGATGGGACGCTGTTAGCGGTGTACGATATGCGATATCGCAGTCGCCGAGATTTGCAGGGGCACATGGATATTGGGCTGTCTCGTTCCACTGATGGCGGAAAAACGTGGGAGAAGCCGCGTCCGATCATGGACATGGGAACGTTTGGTGGTTTGGCAGAGGATCTTAATGGGTGCTCCGATCCTAATATCCTTGTGGACAAGGAAACAGGTGAGGTTTTTGTCAGTGCTGTGTGGACTCATGGAAAGCCCGGCACACACCAGTGGCGAGATCGGGGTTCAGAGCCCGGATTGAAACTGAGTCAATCTTCACAGTTCATGATGGTGAAGTCAAAAGACGATGGGAAGAGTTGGAGTAAGCCGGAGAATTGGACTGCGCAACTCAAGAATCCAGCCTGGTATCTGTTTGCGCCCGCTCCCGGAAATGGAATCACACTGAGAGACGGAGTGTTGGTGATGCCAACCCAAGGGCGTGACGAAAACGGCTCGCCATTTTCAAACCTGATGTGGAGCAAGGATCACGGTAAGTCATGGACGCTTTCCAGTGCGGCGCGATCTGATACCAGCGAGTGTGCTGTTGCCGAATTGTCGGACGGTCGCTTGATGCTGAATATCCGTGACAATCGAAATCGAAGTGATAAAAGCGAAACGAATGGCCGTGCAGTGAGCGTGACTGGCAATCGAGGGGCGTCATGGAAAGTCCATTCCTCGGACCACCGTAGCCTCCCCGAACCCGTGTGCATGGCCAGTTTGATTTCTCACCAACTCGCCGATGGACGCACTGTTCTGTTCTTCTCCAATCCGCGGAGTAAATCGAAACGGAAAAAAATGACGGTGCAGATGAGTCTGGATGATGGAAAAACCTGGACCAAACAGATCCTTTTGGACGAGGACGGGGGAGCCTACAGTTCATTGGTGATGGTGGACGGTCAGACCTTGGGAATCCTGTACGAATCATCACGGGCAGATATGGTGTTTCAGACGATTCAGCTTCGAGAGTTTGGGCTGTGATGCACCGTGCGATTTGATGCGGTCGTTCGGCATGCACCATGACCGCGAGTCGCTCAGTGTGCATACGAGGTCAGGACATTGGGGATGGTTGCGCAGTTCATTGCTTTGGCGATAGGCGAACTTCGGCGCTGACGGGGGAGTGATCTGATGGATAGCGCCCATCCCGTTCTGTTCGGATGATCTTTGCGCTGATCACTTCCGCGTTTGCCTGCACAAATACGTAATCGATTTTCTTGCCGTCTGCACGACCTTCAAATCCACCGCCCGTACCAACAGATTTTTTCTCTGGGTGCAGTTTTCGAAAGGTATCGATCAGTGCAATTGGGCTATCAGTTAGAGTCGGGTTTTTGTCTTTGATGTACAGAATTACTGGGTTGTCTTCATCGGCATTGAAGTCACCCGTGAGTAGAAATGGGTTCTTGTGCGCTCGATCGTTGATGCGTTTTGCAATCAGTTGTGCTGATTTCAGGCGAGCGTTCTGGGATTGGTGGTCGAAGTGGGTGTTGTAAACGTAGAAGCACTGATTTGTGTTCTTGTCTTTCAGTCGAACCCAGGTGCAAATTCTCAAGTAACGGTTGCCCCAATGCCGGGATTTTACCTCAGGTGTGTCTGATAACCAAAACGTACCTGAATCCAACGCACTGAAGCGGTTGCCACAATAAAGGATCGCTGAATATTCGCCCTTCTTGTCGCCGTCCCGCCCTTCTCCGACCTGTCTCTTATACACATCTCCGAGCCCACGAGACCGAGGCTGATCTCG
>CAJXTM010000133.1 GCA_913061385.1 uncultured Rhodopirellula sp.
CCTGACCACGGCGCGATTTGTACAAAATGGAACGCAAGTTTTGGATTCCCAAATGCTTTTCTCCAACCCTCAATCAGATCTTGCATCTTGCCTTCGTATGAGAGGCCGTTTTTGTTGAGGACATTCGTCTCACCTTGGTACCAGATCACGCCTTGAACCGGATATTGAATGATCGGAGCGATCATACCGTTGTACATACCACCGGAACTACCGTTTGAGATTGTCCATGGTTCGATGGGGGATCCTCCCCACGAACTGTTGACTAGGCCAATGGGTACGTTCAGCTCTTTTTGTAGTTGCAATCCGAAGTAGTAAAGAACGGCGGAAAATCGTGGGACATTTTCCGGAGTGCAGATTTTCCAGGCTGCTTTGACATCGGTAGCAGGTTCCTTGTTCTGTATTTTCGGCACATGGAAAAGACGTATCATTGGATGGTCCGCTTCAGCAATCGCTTTCGCTGACCCCTGTGTATTTGAGAGCACCCACTCCATGTTCGATTGTCCCGACCCAATCCACACTTCGCCGATGAGCACGTCAGTCAATTCAATGGTATTGTTGCCTGCAATCTTGATTGTGCGTGCATTGGAATCCGCTTTTTGTGGACTCAGGCTAACTTTCCAAGTGCCGTCTTTTGCAGTTTTCGTTGTCGCTACTTCATCGCCCATTGTCACGGTGACTTTTTCGCCTGCGTCAGCCCACCCCCAAAAATTGAGGGGCGCGTCCCGCTGCAGGACCATGTGACTGTCCAAAACGGTTGGCAATTTTACATCACCATGGGTATTTGCCGCGGTGCACAAAATGAGTGCAGCACAAAGGCCAACCCACAGTAGGCGTACATTTTTCATTATCGGTTTCTCAAGGAGGGGAGGGGCGGTAAGCCAGAGCCGACGAACCATTTGGGCGGCGGGTAATCGGCAGTCTAGTCCTTGGACAACGCTGAAACCACTCACCTCGGTTCATCGAATTAAAGTTGCCGAAGGTAGATCCTGACTTGTGTGTGGTCAATCGGCGACTTGTTCGCTAGATGGTCGCGTTGGCGACGCATTCTTGGCGTGCATTTTTCCATCATCAAGATTGCGGGAAATAATTTGGCGTGCCGCTCACGCTAGATTACCGGAGGAATGGTTTCATCAGAATGGACTTGCCTGTTCTGATTTGCCCGTTTTTTCAGCCGCCTTCGTGACAAGGGCCACGCGAGGGGTAGCAGGATCAGCAGGGATAGGCAGTGGGTCTTCCATCGCCAGTTTCTGGCAATGGGGTACGGATATTCAGGGTGATGTTGCTCGGTCGAGAACCATGGACGAGCGACGTGTGCGTAAGCAACCATGATGTCACCGATGGGCAGTATTCCAGCGAAGTAAGATTTTTGATCCGCGGATGTCCAGGGCAGCCCGACTGTTTCACCTGCCTGTCCAATCGCATTAGCAAAGTCAATGTCGCCATATATTTGAGCGACTCCCATCATCAAAACAGTGGCCGAGAGGCTGCGGCCAAAGATGAGAGGCCCGCTGTCGACATCGCCTGCCCCGGAAATGCCAGACGGGTACTCCAGAACACAGGGAGCACCAAGGAAAGTAGTGAAGAACCTGTCACGGAATAGGGCGTACTGATTTTTTGCAAGATTCGCGTCGATATCCGGTAACAAACGCAGCATGATCACTTGTGATGTGGCCCTTGCAACACTGACGTCAGTGCCGGTTCTTCCATTAGCAGTGTGCGGAAGCAATCCGGTTTCTGGATCAAATCGCCTTGTGGCTGCCGCCAGCCAGTTTGTGATCACTTGGTGGTAACGACGTTTACCCGTAAGACGATCGTATGTAGACAGTGCATGAATTCCAGGTACTGAGTCGCATGGCCATGCTGATGCCGTGTATGACCGAAGGAACGGCGTGGTCGACTTTTTAATCGCGTCGCTCAACGCATCACATTCCTCGCGAAGACGCTGCATCTGGGCTGTGTCTTTGCCTTCACCGACGGTGGCGATTCCAGCACGTAAGTGACACTTCCAAGCCGAATAGAACATGCCGTGATTTGGCGGCAGATGTTTTGGAAAAGGCGCCCGGCCCTGTTTCGATTCCAAATGCGTCAAGCACCACTCAGCTTGTTCAATCGCTTCGGCAGAATACTTGGGATTCCTCATTGCTAACTCAACCCAGGTCAGACCATGAAAGAGATAGCTGAGGTAATATCCCTCAGGGAACAACTGCTGCATTTGGGAAGCAGTTTCCGAGTTCAGAGCAATTCGATTGGAATTCAATTGGCTCGATAGAGTCGCGGGAACTCGATTGGCATCATCCGCTAATGGAGTCGATGTGTATAGACGGACGTTGAAAAACAAAACTACTGCTGCCGCGATGATCCAAAAGGTGAAGCACAACCTTTTGGTTGAGAACCATGTTTTCATGTGTCGACGTGAGGCTTTAGTTTTCTTTAGATGTCGGCTGCAGACTGGTTGGGCCACTGAGATGACCCTCGGTCAGGGAACCAGTATTCAATGCCAGCGCTGAAGCACATGATCGATTGCAAGTGCCATGCTGCTGTCAGTCGGGGCCATCGGAGAGATGTTTGGTGTCTCTGCACGCTCTGTTGCCTGTGAATCCTTGCCAAGCAGATAAAGATTTTCGTCTGGTGTGAAATCAAACGAGATCCCTGCGTTCGGATTTAGGGAACCGGACAGGGACTCAAGGGAACCGGACAGGGACTCAAGGGAACCGGACAGGGACTCAAGCGAGCCGGACAGTGACTCAAGTGAACCGGAGAGGGGGGCACGATGATGTGGAATTGAATACTGTCGGGATGAGTGAGTGGTCAGTCGGGCAAGGGTTTCTCCTTCACCTCCTTCGTTAGATTGTTGGGTTCCAAGGTGATTGATCACACGTAACGCGTCCAACGCAGAGATGCGTCCGTTAGCATCTTGGTCAAAGTTGCGATTGGGCCACGTTTCAATTGACAGGGGATCCACGAGTATCCCTGTCAATGAATTGCTGAAAACGTTTGAAGCGAGTTCATTGATGATTTGCAAAGCGTCGACTGGTGAAACGTGTCCACTGGCATCGATGTCACTGGGTTCAATAGGATTTTGCCAAGGGGCGCCACCGTCGAGGTAAATGATTTGGGCTTCATCGTTCAGGCTCGTGAGACCCCGTAGAAATCGCTGCCCATCAATCAGCGGTGTACCCAAACGCCATGTAGCTGTTTCTTCGAAAACGATATTGCGTTCGCCATTCATCACCAATTCGACCCGTCCGAAATCTCGTATGTCTGGTAAGACCATGCGGTTTTCTTGGGGTATCAAAATATCCTCTGATGCAATGCCGATCCAACGATCGCCTTCAAGGGCAAGAGTCGTTCCCTCGTCACTTTTGCTGATCCGGATGTCTCCGCTCGCTTTCCCCAAGCCCAGACTCAACCGACCTGCATTCTGTTCGAAGTTTGATAATCCAACACCGAATGAGAATGTCCGTGTAGTGACAGCATTGTCGCCAGTTGTGGCAAAGTCCCCGTCCAAACCCTCGTCCTCAACGATCACTTGTATTTCTGCTAACCCGGCATGATTCAGGACAGGACGAAACAGCAGTTCAGCGCGGGATTCACCGTTTGTGTAGTTGATCACCGGTTGCCCCGTGACAAGCGTCTCGTCTGTCAGCGCAGAAATCCGGACCGCTTGGGATTCATCTCCGCCCGCCGTGATTCCACTAAGTGGGATGGTGTGTCCAAGTGAGAGTGAAACAAGTGTGCCATTCTTGTTGGTGCTTGATGAGCTACCGCGTGCACCGGCGATCACCGAACTGCCTGAACCGCTGACCGCTGATTGCCAGCCAAATGATGCGTTTGCGTCGGGCCCGTTGTGCTCCTGCACCAAGTTCCAATCGGAGGTTTGCTCATCGAACTTGAAAATGCTGATCTTGCCAGCTTTGTTGACCAAGTCGGTGCTCGCACCTGATGATCCGATCACCAGAGTTGTTGCGTCTTCGGTGAGGGATACGGCTGCGCCAAGTTGTTGTCCATTTGCAGCACCAACGATTGCATTACCCAGCGGCAACCACTGATCCGAGCTGGCATCAAACCGAAGGACTGCAACAAGTCCGTTTCCGAATAAGTCGGTTTCGGTTCCAAGTTGAGGCGCTCCGACGGCAACCGTCAGACCGTCTCCGGAGATGGCAGTTGTGCTGCCATAACTACCGTCGCCTTCAATTCGATTTCCCAATGCAGTCCACTGTGCCGTCTCGGCGTTTCGTTCATACACCTTTGCATAACCAGTACCACTGCATCCGCATCCAGCGATGGAATGAATCAAACGAGTTCCGTCGGAATTCATAGCAACCCGACTTTGAGAAACCTGATTGTCCACATCCTCACTGACATCCTGTCCCATCGTAAGACTGTCTTGTTCCAGCAACCAGTCAACACCATCAAAACGGTAAACCTGCGCATTCGGGATGCCATCGCTGTCTGCTGTGGCAATTGCCAGCAGGTCCCCAGTCGAATTGAGAACCACACTTGCGACGATTCCTTGTGTACTAATCGGAGTCCCCAGCGAAACCCAAGTGTTGAGTTCCTGGTTTAATTCCATGATAGATACAGCTCTGCCAATGCTGAACGCTATCCGTGTGCTGTTGTCATTCAGGCTGACAGTGCGTCCAAGTACCGTTTCCGCATCACCTACCAACTGTTGTCCGATCGGTATCCATCGTGACAATTCATTCGTGCGGTGATAGACCTCTACATAGCCGACACTCGAATCTGTGCCGCCTGATGCTCCGACAATCATGCCATTGCCATCCGAGGTAAGATCAATCGACGATGTGAAGATCGAGCCCGAATGTAGGTCACCATAATCACGGCCTGTTAGGGTGGGGCTAGAAGCCACGAGCGATGCTGCAGCATTCATCTCAAACGCCACGGAGGGTGGTTGTGTCACCGTTGGTGAGTCGTTGACACTTGCGACGCTCACGATGAAGCTAACTTGTGTTACGCCATTGTCCGCAGTCGTTGCCGCATCGTTGTCCAAGCCTGCGTCTTCAACGGTGACCACGATCGTAGCATCGCCGTTTGCGTTTGGGATAAGTTGTAGTTCTAAGATGCCTGTCGGTTGTCCAGGTTGGTAAATCACATTGGGGGAATTTACCAGTAGCTCGTTTTGGCTTACCGCACTGATACGTAGAGAATCCGGTATCCCGGCACCCACGCCGATTCCACTTAACGAGATAGCTTGTAAGTCGGCATCTTCAGCTAACGGCAGATCCGGCAAGGCGTCGATTGTGGGGGAAATATCGCCAGCGAGCAAGAATCGACGCTCCAAATACTCGAAGCCGAGTTGTGGACGTTGGCGTCTACGGCCATGCCAACGCGGACGCCGAAAGAAACGTCCTTTTGGCGGTGGAACAGAATGCTTATTTGCATCACGTGTGCAGGCGGTCATGTTGGCAAGTCAAAAATTGGTCACCTGATTTGGTGAACGCAGGAGTTGAATGTTTTCGTAGTGGAAGAGGCTGGGCGACAGTGGGTGCTTCGCCCTGCGACGAAGGTACGGGATCGTTTATTGAAGACGTATGGAAGTGCGGGAAACGGTGTTTGTACGTTTCACTGAAACTCAGATGGTGCAGTGTACACCCAGTTGGTCAAATCGGAAAATTTGTTTCCGCGAATCGGTGGTCTTTCCCCGATTCATGACGTTCATCGTGATGATTTCGGACAAGAAATTTGCGTTTTGCCGTGCAGTGTCCAGTAGCTGAAATATCCGTGTTTAACACTCGTCTGAGGAATTCAGAAACTGGGGCTCAGAGAAAACGAGGATCAAAGACGCAGCCTTTAGTGCAATTTAACTGTTGTGAACCGGTTGGCCGAGGGAACTTGCCGTCGGAGATCAATTCTCGTTGTCAATTCTCGTTGGATGCCCGATTTTCTTGGGTTGCAGCAATCGACATCAGTCTTCCCCTTCGGTTTAGCAACCAAACACTTCCGAGTCCCGCGCTGCAGAGGGTAAGTGAAATGGGTGCTGCCAGGGGAGCAAAAGAGCCGAGTAAATCTGTTTGTAATTTTTGGCGTGAGATGATTTGATCTTTGTTTGCGAATTTTCCTTTCATGATTTTGCAATGCACTCTCAGGTGGCCTGCAATCATTCCCTGTGCTCGTTCCAGATCAATGAATTTTTCAGCTTCTGCAAAAGATCGCCTCCAGCCGCTCTTCAGATCCCATAGCTTGTGCCCTTGGTAGTCTCCTGCTGCCAAGTCTATCTCAGGATTTTGAATGTACATTGTGTGATCAAAGTTTTCTCGTTGGTGGACTTCACCATCATGAATGTGAATCGTTGGCAGGAAGGTGGCGTCGGTCATTCGCGTATCGAAATCGAATGCCATGGGGTGGGGTGTACCGTCAAGTTCGTGTAATTGAAAGACGACGAAACCATATTCGGAATATGCGGGAATCTTTTTCCAAATGTCCTTGGCAATCGAGAATCGACGGTCCAACTTTGAAAAATGATTTGCGGTGGGAACAAAAGAAGCCTCGAATCCACCTACCTTGTGGACCTTCAAGCGGTCCTTAGCTGGACCGCTTTCTGAGGCGATCGATTTTGTCAGTTTTTTTGATTTTGGAAATCCCTTGTCAAGATCGTCAAAGAATTGTGGGTAGCCTGACAGGTCAATGAATCGAATGCAGCGTTGCTTTGAAGGCTGCTGAATTGGGATCGGCAGAATCATTGCATTCGCGTAGTCACTTTTGTATCGCATCTGGTAGGCCACAAATTGTGACTTCTGTTCGGTAAGACGTCCGAAGATGCGAGTGCGTGAAACTGAACGTATTGGTTGTGAAAAACAACACATGGTTTCGCTTCCGTTTAAATAGAGGCTGTGTTTTCGATCTCAAACCGCCAAGGGGCTATTTGCAATGACGGATGTACTTGCCTTTGCCATCCCAGTGACGCCGGTCCCGATGTCAGTAGGTCAACGGAGATGACTCATCGATGTTAGGGTCAAAAAAGGTTTGGGTTTTTATAACGGTAGGTAGGCGAGGGGCACTGGTTGACATGTCTCGGAGTCAAATGTTGATGTGAGTTGTTTCGTCTATACCGGTGATCAGGCTCTTCGCCTGATAGCTGCAGTTCTGTTCACTGAAAGTCGATTCTGAAGGGTACGCAGAAAGCAGTCCTGCTATTACCCATTTCTCCTCGTCAGGCACTCTGATGCTCAAAATCTGTACAATTGCCGCGGTCCTGATGCTGATGCTAAACGCACCACTGTCAGCAAACAGTCTCTTTTGCTTGACAGATGCATGTGATTCTGAAAATTGTGATTCTGCAGGGTGTGATGGCTTCCCCTGCGGGCAGTATTCTGGACGGGCTTTTTTGTTTGCTTGGCCTGACAATAATGCGAGCGATCTGCGTCTCAATTATGCTGAACCGTTGGTGACCGATCGACCAGATTTTACAGAAGCCACCAGTACTGTCGGACTTGGTGTGACACAGTTCGAACTAGGATACACCTATGTGCGGAATGACGACGCAGGAACAGATCAGCATTCAGCACCAGAGTTGTTGATTCGCAGGGGGATCTGGAAAGACTGGCTGGAATTGCGAGTCGCATACACTGGTCTGGCAATCGCCGACTCGATCGTGGACATCACCGGCAGTGATGACCTGTACCTTGGATTCAAGATCGGCTTGACTCCTCAGTGTGGTTGTTTGCCGGAAATGGCGATCATGCCTCAAATGCTGGTTCCCACAGGCAGTTCGGCGTTAACGAACGATGAAGTGCTGCCCGGCATCAATTGGCTTTGGGGGTGGACTCTTAATGAGCGTTGGTCGTTCACTGGCAATACGCAGGTAAACCGAGCCGTTGACGATAGCCAACCGGCTGCGTTTACGATTTGGACTCAGTCGCTAGCTCTCAGCACGACACTGACTGACCGCCTGGGTGTTTATGGAGAATGGTACGGTTACGCTGTAGAGGCTGTCTCTTATACACATCTGACGCTGCCGACGACTCCTTACGTGTAG
>CAJXTM010000134.1 GCA_913061385.1 uncultured Rhodopirellula sp.
ACGAGATCAGCCTCGGTCTCGTGGGCTCGGAGATGTGTATAAGAGACAGCCACTGCAGTGACGAGCTCGTCATACGATCGGCATCCTGAACCAACATCCCACCACTGATGAATCGCCTTTGCACCTGAGGTGATGGTTCATCCAATCGTCCAGCCTGCATCAAGCGGACATTTTCCCGCCAACGGGGTCGCGTGGTTAGCAGACCGACAGCTTGTGCTTCAAAATCTGGTGCAATAATAGCCTCGATGAATAAACCGGGCTCACAGAGCAATTCAGCGGTTGCAGTGTCTAAAGTACGATTGAAACCAAGGACCGAACCAAACGCGCTCAGTGGATCGCCAGCAAGAGCCTTCCTGCAGGCATCCAAAAGACGCTCATCGGTAGCAGCTCCACACGGATTATTGTGCTTCATGACTGACACCGCAGGACCGCCAAACCCCCGAACGATTTCCAACGCTGAATCCAGATCCAACAAATTGTTATAAGACAAATCCTTTCCGCTGATCTGTCGTGCAGAAACAACATTAGCGGATTCGATATTGGGATCGCTGTAAACGGCAGCACGTTGGTGTGGATTCTCACCGTATCGCAACTGAGTTTTTCGTTTTAAAGAGACGTGCAAACTCGCTGGGAACTCACCACTGATGTTCTCTCCACGCATGAAGTCAGCAATCGCCCGATCGTATCCAGCCGTATGATCAAAAGCATCAGCCGCCAGATCCTCACGCAGGGCAAGACTGCAGCCCCCAGTGGAGTCCAGTTGCTCAAGCAGATCACCATATTGCTCCGGACTGGTTGCAACAGCAACATCGTTGTGATTTTTGGCAGCAGCCCTGACAAGACTTGGCCCGCCGATATCAATTTGTTCCACACACTCTGCACGCGTCGATCCAGCCCGCGAGGCGGTTGCTGCGAAGGGGTACAGGTTGACGACCACCAGGTCGAAAGGCTCGATATCGTGATCACTGATTGCGTCCATGTGATCCTCACGATCTCGAATCGCAAGAATTCCACCAAAGATTTTAGGATGGAGAGTCTTGACTCTGCCATCGAGCATTTCGGGGAATCCGGTGTACTCAGCAACATCAAGTACATCAATACCAGACTGCTCAAGGTGCTTGCGAGTTCCACCCGTACTGTAGATACGGACTCCTGCTCGTTGTAAGCCGGCCGCCAGGTCGGCGAGCCCCATTTTGTCGCTGACGCTGATCAGAGCGGTTCGAATTGGGACGACGTCGGACACGTTCGTAATCTGGGGTTGAAAGGAAAAATTATCTAACATCAGGCAGCAAACACCACTTACACCTCCCAGTGTCGACCTTCACCGTCGGGTCAGTTTCTCAGTACTTGGCCACTGTGACTTCCACTGTGACTTCCGCTGTGACTTCCACTGAGTATCCCGCTGCCTTGACCCGCGGGAAAGCCTCTGCATCCTTGCTTCTCTCGCACTGTTTTATGAGGTGATTGACAATGGTCAAGCGGGGGCCAGCTCGGAACCGATGCGTCGAGCCATTTTCACCTGTTGCCTGCCCGACACCCCGAAGATAAGACTAGCTGACTTTACGGCATCTGACGGCACAACGTCTAAATTCTGATGTTCTGTTCGCTACGCTTTCACTAAATTAACAGTTTAAAAAACTTAACGTGCCAAGCAAAAAAGTCTGCCAGCCAGCCCAGATATCGCCATCAGAAACGTTCCCGGCTCCATCAACGCGATCGCCTGTGTTGGATTACTCAGCCAGCTCCTTTCCATCTTTGCCGCGGACAATCTGCCAGCTCAAGGCACAATTGAAGTCACAGAAAGCTTTGACAGCTTCGATCCAAGCCGCTTTAAAACCAAAATCCTGAATCGAAACAGCAGTATTCGAGACGGAGTGCTTTGGAACCATGGGGAAAGTGGTGGCAAATATTCGCCCATGGTTCATCTGGCTCTGGTTCCTCTCAAACTCGAGGGCAGGGATCTGGAGATTTCCTTTCGCTACCGGCACTTGCAGCAAGGCTGCCTGATTTGGTTTTTCGTTGATGGCGATGACGGGTTTGGCAGCATCGATCACTTGTTGCGTATCAAACTGCTGACAACAGGCGTTCAGCTTCAGATCGATTCCCACTCGCTGACCTCCCTGCATCCCGAGCGTCAGAACAAAGATCAACCGGCAGACAAGGCCAGTGGTGCTTTTCGTCTGAGCAAAAAACTACCAAGGCATCTGGTCGAACTCAAAACCAATCAATGGCACGACATAAAACTGGTCTTCCACCAAGACAACGTAACGATTTCAGTCGATGATGAGACGTGGGGGCACACGCTACAACACGCCTGCTTCAATATGACAAAGCGTAAACTCCTTTGGCTACAGAAGAGCGGAAACAAAGGCCTTGAGATTGATGACATCAGGATCAGGAATGCAACGAACTAGCTGCGTTGACAGTCTGCCACACCGCGCGACCACGATGGCTACTTGATGTGTCCGGATTCCATACGTACGGGAATACCTGCATCCCGCATGATCTGTTTTGTTTCTGAAATTGTGAACTGTCCGAAGTGGAAAATACTGGCTGCCAAAGCTGCATCTGCTTTTCCTTTCTGAATGGCATCGACTAGATGGGCAGGACTGCCTGCTCCACCGCTGGCCACCACCGGGATTGAAACGGCCTCGCTAACAGCGGCCGTAACCGGAAGGTCATAGCCATCGCAGGTTCCATCAGCGTCCATGCTGGTCAGCACAATTTCACCTGCACCAAGAGCCTCAACTTCGCGGGCCCAATCCACAGCCATCAGCCCCGTTGGCTTTCGACCGCCGTTGATATGGACCTCCCATACTTCTTGGCCGTTTTTGATGACACGCTTGGGATCAATGTTGACCACAATGCATTGGCTTCCAAATCGGTCCGCTGCCCTGCGAACGAATTCAGGATCTTTGCAGGCAGCAGAATTGATCGAAACCTTGTCACAACCAGCCGATAATAGCGAGCGGACATCCTCGATGGTGCGAACCCCGCCGCCAACCGTCAGTGGCATAAAAACCTGTTCTGCGGCTCGCCGCACGACGTCGAGAATGATGTCACGTTTTTCATGGCTGGCAGTGATATCAAGAAAGACAAGTTCGTCGGCGCCCTCGTCTTCATATCTTTGGGCAACCTGAACAGGGTCCCCGGCATCTCTCAAATTGACAAAATTCGTGCCTTTGACAACTCGGCCATCATGAACGTCAAGACAGGGAATGACACGTGCGGCAAGCATGATTCTGGTCTTCCGTTGGGGTAGGTTCGAGCAACAGACACGGTGGCCTGAAGCCATCAGAGGCTGCAAAGAAACTGAAACTCAATTCTCGCTTCATGATCGAAGAATCTGTTCAGCCATTTGCTGACACTGGCCATAATAACCGCCGCCAAACAGATTCAAGTGATTCAGCAAGTGGTAAAGAACATAAACATTGACACGACGCTGCCAACCGGCGGTCATGGGCAAGGCTTGCTGATAGCTGTGATAAAATGAGGGTGGACATGATCCAAACAGCATCAGCATGCCGAATTCCGCCTCTCGGCAACCATAGTAAACCGCGGGATCGACCATCACAGGTCGACCTTCATCACTGCAAAGATAGTTTCCGCTCCACAAATCACCATGTAGCAGCGATGTCTCCTCTGATCGCCCATCCAGCAATTGATCCAGCCTGTCGATGACCTCCTCACAACCCCGACGTAGCGATCCATCGATCAGTTGTTGGTCGGCCCCCCACCGAAGCTGAAACCCCAATCGATTTTCGGCCACAAAATCAATCCACCGGTCCACAGGCCGATTGACCTGTGTAGCAGCCCCCAGAAAGTTATCACGATCAAGACCAATCCGAGTTCCGGAAGTGCAACGATGCATTTCCGCCAAGCCGGTTCCAAAATCATGAAAGAAGGCATTTGCGGGAGGCCCTTGGTCAATCCACGGCATGATCAACCAAACGCGATCACCAGCCGCCCCGATGGCCTCGGGCTGTGGCGTCGCGATGGAACTGACCGCCGCCAGGCGTTCCAGCCCATCAGCTTCAGCCTTAAAATTGCCTAGAAATGACAGTTGATTCGACTTGGCGAACCAGTGTTGCTGACGCCCCTCACCATCCTGGGTGAGGACCTGGCAACTATCGCTGATGCAACCACCCGTAACCCTTTGCTGGTGAATGACAGTTAAATTATTCGGCATCAGCACCGAAAAAGCTTGCTGCAAGTCATCCATCAGCATCAGCGTGTAAATAGGCAGGGGGACACAGATGTCTACTTCAAGTCGTAGTCAGCGGGTTTCTTTCCTTTAATGTACTTTCCAAAACCAAATTTGGTAGGAACGTACTTACCAACCAAATCGACGTTGGAATCCGGCTTGATCTTGTCCTCGAGACCAATGCACCAGTAAGCAGCGTTGACCAACATGCGTCGAACACCTTCGCTGGGAAGATCATCTGCGGATCCCATGGTAGTCGTGAAGGTACGACCATCGTTGTAGGATCTAGTCCAGCCGACGGGCATCATTGGATCGTTCTTTTTGCCTTCAAGAGGCTTGTCATCTGGGCTCATCCCAACGAGCACCTGCCCTTTGATAATCGTATGCGCGTCACCACTGAGTGGCAATCGAATACCGTACACGTCCGTGGGTCCCCAAACATCACCGTCCTTGATCCCAGTCGCGATTGGATGAGCCGCATCAGCAACAATTCCGCGAGTCGATTGTCGACCGTGCTGCCCATGATGCGAAACCCATGTTTCACCGAAAATCTGTTTTCCAAAACCACCTTGATACTCAGGTTTACCGTAGTTCCAACTATATTTCGCGTACTTCCGATCACCGGGAATATTGAATGAATGGGTTGATGTGCGTACCGCTATCATGGGACGTCCTGCTTCGGCATAGTCAACAATCCGTTTCATCTGGTCATCTTCAAGATTCCTGAACCTCAATCCGAAGACCACAAGATCAGCATCATCCAAGGCCTCAAGACCAGGAATATTGGTCACATTCTCTGGGTTAATCTCTCCGGTTTCAGGATCGATTGCAAACAGAACGGTGCACTTAAAACCGTGGTGTTTTGAAAGGATTTTACCCAGTTGCGGAAAAGCTTCTTCGCTTCGATATTCGTGATCTCCGGACACCAGCACAATGTGTTTACCAGCTCCCGGTCCATCACCACCGGGGAACTCCAACCATCGCTCATCCGCTAGGGTCACGGAGACGAACAGGAACGCAACGAAGGGCACGCAAAAACGGATCATGTGATGTTCACTCATGAAAGAAAGGCAGGGTGGGGCATTTGCGACGACAAAACGATCGTTAGCGGGCCATAGTTCAGCCAATGCCCACCGCAAATCAGCATATTCCTGTCGCCCATCGGCTCTCAAATTGGCCGCGAGTTCGGCAATTTACCGGTCGGCATCGCCAACAAACAGTGAAATTGCGAGGCTCATGATAGCTTGTCAATGCGGTTTACTCCAACGTTCGAGGTGGCTGAATGCGGAACAGCACGACATTGCAGCTTCGGATTCTGCCAAGACTCGTCTGCGCTAAATCGCAAATGGCAGCAATTTGTTATCCTATCGTGCCTGAAACAAGCTTTGCCACCATCCAGCAAGGAGCCTTCCAACGTGTCGACGATGATCACCGAAGCAGCCCAGTTACAACGCGCGACCGGGTGGAACCGAAAGCTGGCACGGAGTCCACAAGAGCGTGATCGACTCCGCAACTACATAGCCTTCCAAATGGCTTCTGCGGGTCTCTCGACACCGGATGAGGCCAATAACTCTGACTCGATGGCGAGTTTTTCGACGGGAATCCTGAATAGTCTCCGCGAAAAGAATCGCCTACTCTCGGAACATCGCGCGCCGGTCGACTCACGAATCGAGACTTTTCTGCAGGAGTATTTTCGTGGCTGCACGATGGAAACTCCTCTTCGGTTGCCAAGCCGGTCACTGACACTCGACCGCCACGGAATGGCAAGAGAACTGAGCCTGCCCGTGAATGGCCACTCTTTTCAGAACGAGCTGGTCAATTCTTACCGCTGCTTGAATGGCGTCCTGAATAATCCACGGGCTGACCGACGCACGACTGCAGGCACTTTTCATATCACTGAGGATGGGCTTTCAATTCCTCGAGACAAACGTACCGTGCCCCGTAACGCATTTGTGCAACTGTTCCTCGCAGCGATGCAACCGCCTGAGGAAATGATGATGCTGCCGTACACATCGGAATCTGCGAATCCTGCAGAGTCGTGGGTGTCATTGTTGCTGAGACCCGCAGTCTGTCCGGAAGTACCGGGATACTGCGAAGCTCAATTCATGGAGACACGTTTCTTTGCACCCGGCAGCTTGGTCAGCAATCTGGATTTTGTGGAGTCGATCTTTGGCAATGCGGGTGACCCGCTGACGGCAGCAAACGATGCCGCACTCGATGTCAAATCATGGAGTGGACACACTGGTTGCGTGATTTTGGCACCACACTTGGTTCACTTGCGAAAGAAAGATGTTGGCCTGCCTCACTGGGACGATGCGACGGAGCGTCAACGCTCAGACTCGATGTGCTGGAAAGACGAGTCCGAATGCTATAATGACGGCAGTGCATTCAAACTCTCGTGTCGGGATGCTTCGGGTGTCATGGTCACCCTGATTGCCGACAACTACTACGGGTATTGCAAAAAAGAAGTCAAAACACAAATCAGCTTTGCAACGAATCTGATGGGTAACACCGAAGAGGAACATGCTGGTGGAGCCCTGGCTTTTGCGTCCTACTCGTTGGGCAGTGACTTCATAGTCAACAGCAGACGCTACAACGGAAGATCATTCAAAACCATTGCCAAAGAGTATGAATCCTTCATTGATATTCATCCCGAGGGTTATGGGGTTGATCGCGAAGATCCAAGCGTCATCTACATACCCGAAGATGCTTACGCCACCCTGGAAGAGCGTTGCGTTCGGTGGACCCTGAACGGAGAAGAGCAGCGTATTCCATTGACGCCCAAGAATATTTACATCGCGCCCAGCGGATACAAGATCCGTCTTGAAAAACACCCAGCGGCTCCTTCATGGCGATTGATTGGTACTGCGGCGGAGGGAATTTTCTGCCACAAACCATGCACGGTGAGCGGCGGCGGCAAGAGCGAAATCAGCAAGAGTCTGCGTGACTACATGCTGTACGGTCCGATCTTTGTCGCCGATATCGATCGAGATTTCGAAAAGCTGGACGAAATCTTCAGTCGCTCTTATGTGAATCGTTGGCGGGACGACATGCCTGACAAACCCGATTACAGCGAACGCCCCAGTCGTGGAGTCCTGGACTCAACACGCAGCCTTGGCAGTATGATTCAACTGCTGACGCCACAGCCAAATTACAACAGCGACTACACCGCATGGCTGGAAACGATTCCAGAACATGTGTATGCCCTTGCTCTGATCATCAAACGATTCGTGCAGCCCGGCATGGAAAAGGACTGGAGACAGCACTTCGGTGTCGACATTGTTAACGGTTCACCAGGCCACGAATTGAAAATTGGTGAACGGGCACTGGTTGGAACCTATCTGCGAGTTGGCCTGGACGAACGTAGCTGGCGAACATTCAAGCTGCGTCAAGACTTTATCGCAGCTGCCAAAGTCCAACGGGAGGACGACATCAGCTGTAGCGTTGTTGTGCCCGCCAGAGAAGTCGCCGAGCTTGGTCCCGCTGTGGCGCCAGCTTTCAGCTACAAGTTTGTTGAGAATTGCGAATATCGTTTATTCCAACGCCCTGATGATGCTGTCCACCGCGGACTGGACAAACAGACCGAATTGGATCTTTCCCAGCCAGGTAACTTCATCAGTAACTTTGAACCTCTTTCAACTCAGAAAGCGAGAGAAATCGTCGACGACGCGGTTGAATTCGACAAGTTCAGTGGCCCCATGGAATCACTACTCGAAGAGGCTGCCCAACAGGCCGAAGGCTATGTCGTCAGCACTGCCGACCCACGAATCGTAAACGGTGCTC
>CAJXTM010000135.1 GCA_913061385.1 uncultured Rhodopirellula sp.
CTACACGTAAGGAGTCGTCGGCAGCGTCAGATGTGTATAAGAGACAGCATCTGAACTGGATCGTGAGACATGGTTAAGCTTTGGTGGTGATCAGATGCTGGCGTCCTACGACGCGCAAAGTATCGAACAAATTCCTGTGGCGCACCGTTCTTTCTTGCAGAATGGTCTGAAGGATTTCTACGAAAACGAAACTCATTTTTGCGTTCACGCGAACGCGTGCGAAGATCTGGAACTTAAAGACCAGCCAAAAAGAATGCTGTTTTGGAAAAAATTCGGTGAGGTCAAACCCCATCAATCGGGGCGGGTCATGGTTTGTGGACATACTCCCCAAATAAGTGGCTACCCAAAGGATGTTGGCCACGCCATCTGCATTGACACCGCTGCTGCCAGAAAAGGCTGGCTGACCTGTCTAGACCTTGATACCAGATATTGCTGGCAAGCCAACGAAGCAGGTAATACTCGCAGCTTTTCCCTCGACGCTGCCGAACGAATTGCAATATAAATCCGGTAAAGATAACGAGCAAATGCTGCTTTGAACAACACACGCGGCTACCTTCTGAATCGCCGCTCGATCACTCATATAATTCTGGCGAGCATTCAGTACTGGACCTGGAAAAGAGGCCGCACCAAAGTGGCAAGTTCCAGGCCCCGTTGCCCACCCCCTTCGTGACTTCTGTACAAGTCAACTGCCCCCCATTTCACCCAGCAGTGGTGGGGCAGGCATTCCCCAAGCTACCATTCGCCGCAACTGCAGCTCGCGGTCGTTTCCGTGGCATCTGATAAAACGCCGGCGGAGCGAGTATATTGCTGGGGCAATGGTCAGTTTTGCTTTAAACAAGCCCCTTAGAAACTGACTTGCAATAACTTTTGCGTCGGAATCATCCGCACAAAAACCATTGGTAGACACCGCAGCAACTGAAAACGCGAATCCCCCATTTGGATTCCTGTGGATGGCTGCCGCAGTGTCTTGATAAACGCAGTGTTTTGATAAACAGTGCCTGATACATAATGAACACTTCATTGCGATGTGGAAGAAACATCGCTGCTCCAGTTGGGAAAGACTTCCATGCTGTCAATGACATTCCTCTCGTTTCTGTTTTTCACCGGACTCGTAATTGCACTCACGTGGTGGTTCACGCGTGGTTCAGATTTAAAAACTGACGAGGGTTACTTTCTTGCTGGCCGAAGCTTGACAGGGATTTTCATCGCAGGGTCACTGCTGTTGACCAATTTATCGACGGAGCAACTGATTGGCTTGAACGCTGGATCATTCAACGACGGGCTATCAGTGATGTGTTGGGAAGTGATTGCGGGGATGTCTCTTGTTGTTCTGGCATTGGTATTTCTGCCACGTTACCTAAAGTCCGGAATCGCAACGATTCCACAATTTTTGGAAGAGCGTTATGGTTCATCGGTCAGAGCGTTGACGGCTGGCATCTTCATCGTTGCCTACATGCTGATTTTGCTTCCGTTCGTTTTATTTCTTGGTGCTCGTGGCCTCAACGGCATGCTCAACCTTCAAGAATTGCTCGAAATCAAAGATGAATTGGCAGCGATCTGGTACGTCATTATTTTCATTGCGATCCTGGGGGGTGGTTACGCAATCTGGGGTGGAATGCGAGCGATTGCTGTCTCTGACACCTTCAACGGTGCCGGGCTCCTGATTGGCGGGCTGATGATCACTTTCTTTTCGCTGCAGGTCATCGCCGGTGACGACGGCGGGTTCATGGGAGCCTTTGAAAAAATCAAAACACAAGACGCTGATGCCTTCAATTCGATTGGCTCTGCTGATGAGGGAACACACTGGCCGACACTTTTCACCGGGGTGTTGCTGCTGAACTTCTTTTATTGGTGCACGAACCAGCAAATCATTCAAAGAACATTTGGCGCGAAAAATCTTGCCGAGGGTCAAAAGGGAGTGCTTCTGGCTGCGTTCTTCAAGATTCTCGCTCCGCTGATCCTCGTTCTGCCAGGTATCATGGCTGCCTACCTCGTCATCGGTATCGGGGACCCCGAAATGGTGGAATCCGTTGGTCAGAATGCCGAAGGCAACTGGATCGCAGATCGGGCTTATGGCTCTTTGGTAAGTAAAGTTCTGCCGAGCTGGTTGTTGGGTTTCTTTGCCGCGGTCGTTGTGGGTTCAATCTTATCGACATTCAACTCAGTCCTGAACTCTGCAGCAACGCTCTTTTCGCTTGACGTCTACAAAAAATACCTGAACCCGAATGCATCAACCAAGGCTGTCGTACGGTCCGGCCAGATCTGCAGTTTCCTTGTCGCAGCGTTTGCCGTCATCGCAGCACCACAAATCTTCTACGGCAAGGAAGCGATTTTCGGATTTTTCCAAACCCTCAATGGTGTTTATTTCATCCCGCTGCTTGCGATCATCATGGTAGGGATGTTCCACCGGTATGCAGATGGCAGATCAGCGCTCATCACCTTGCTCATCGGGCTTGTATTGATGGCCATTGGCACATTCGCCACTGGCGAAGACAAGGCTCAAAACATTGACGGTTGGTTGTCTGACGCTTTTGGAAGCCCATTCCACTACATGGGCTTTATTTTTGTTGTGTTGATCGTGCTGCAATTGTTACTGAGTGCCGCTGGAATGAGGAGAGGTGAGCCCTACGTTCAAGAAGACAAGGGACTGGTTGACCTGACGCCCTGGAAACCTGCTCGCTTTGTAGGTGGAGCATTGATCCTGCTGGTTCTAGGCATCTATGCATTTTTTGCAATCTAGGGCCAACCCGCATACCACAATCAATAACCAGTCATGGACTGGCGAGTGACATTGAAGCCGTGCTCACTGTCAACTGCGGCACCAGTTCGTTGCTCCCGCATATCGAATCACAACACGTTACGAGCTTCGTTCCCAACGGAGCCACGGGGCATTCCCCATGAACCTGGGGCAATCCAACGTGTGCTGTTCAAGCATTCCGATGATTCTTTGCCAGTCATGACTTTTTGTTCATTTGATTTTTGGTGAAGTTCCCCCAGACCGGGTAAATTAATGGGTGTGATTTGCATCAAGACACAGGAAGACGGATTCCCATACCGAGGCCAACCATGAACTTCCAGCACAGCAAGCAGACGCATTCCCAAAACTGCTTGCGTTACCTTTTCCTGATCATTTGTCTGTGCATTCCATCTGAACTGTTCGCAGTACCGAAATCACCCAATTCTGAATTACTTTCCCGCCCGAACGTGATCATCGTCTTCATCGATGACATGGGCTGGTCAGATTTATCATGCTTCGATGGTGAGCACATAGAAACGGAGCACCTTGACCGTTTGGCATCCGAAGGATTGCGTTTCACCAACTTCTATGTCAATTCACCCATCTGCTCACCGTCTCGCGTTGCTCTTGCAACAGGCCAATACCCGCAACGCTGGCGCATCACCTCGTACTTGAACAATCGCAGATCGAATCACGATCGTGGGATGGCGCAATGGCTGTCACCAACAGCTCCCATGCTGTCACGAGAATTACAAAAAGCGGGCTACAAAACGGGTCATTTTGGCAAGTGGCACATGGGGGGACAGCGTGATGTCCATGACGCTCCTTTGATCCGTGACTATGGTTTTGATCAATCGCTCACCAACTTCGAAGGCCTAGGCCCTCGCGTACTGCCATTGAAAGATGCTTATGACGGAAAAATTCCGCAGACTCATGATTTAGGTTCTGCCAAATTGGGCAAGGGCCCCATTCGCTGGCTCGACCGTTCGCTAATCACGGCTGAATTCACTCATCACGCAATTGAGTTCATTGATCAGGCTGTGGCAGACGACCAACCGTTCTATCTCAACCTTTGGCCTGATGACGTTCATTCGCCTTTCTTCCCTCCACAAGAACTTCGACACGCTTCAGATGGCAGCAAACGCGAGTTGTACTATGCCGTACTTGACGCCATGGATCAGCAACTGGGGAAATTATTTTCAAGAGTACGCAACGATGAGCAACTTCGAAACAACACACTGATCATCGTGGCATCAGACAATGGTCACGAAGATGGTGCTGGGCAATCAACCCCTTTGCGTGGTTCCAAGACATGGCTTTATGAAGGTGGCATTCGATCACCGCTGATTGTCTGGGGTCCCGGGCTGATCAACCAAGACGCTGCTGGAACGACGAACACGAAATCCATCCTGTGTGCAATGGATGTCAACACATCTCTCTACGGGATCACTCGTGTACCAGCACCAAGTGGAGCCGAACTGGACGGAGAACCGCTAGCTGCCACGCTACTGGGAAACTCGCTGACCAGTCGTTCTCAACCTCTCTTCTGGCGACGCCCTCCGGATCGACCAGGTAATCGACGTGAGGACAATCCGGACTTGGCTGTCCGTGATGGCCAATGGAAATTGCTCGTTAATTTTGACGGTAGTAAACCCCAGCTTTTCAATCTTGATAAAGATATCGGTGAACAAAACAACATAGCAAAGACCCACCCAAAGGTCATGAATGAACTTTTAACTGCTACCTTCAAATGGAACCAACAGGTCCCAACAGATGCAGGAGTGCCAGGCTTCGAACATGCTAGTGATGCCCCTGCCCCAATCGCTGACGACCTGTTCGTGAACCCAATTGGTGAAGGTGCAGACCCGTGGGTCATTCGTGATCCACATTCACCTCGATACTTGTGGTGTTT
Organism: uncultured Rhodopirellula sp.; assembly: GCA_913061385.1. Lineage (GTDB taxonomy): Bacteria > Planctomycetota > Planctomycetia > Pirellulales > Pirellulaceae > Rubripirellula. Next base: position 4,650 of record CAJXTM010000135.1, read on the forward strand.
CTCGGAAGGTAATCGAGCTATCGCTGTACACACTTCGGATCAGCTTGAATCCTTGGGGCAAAAGCACATCGTTTGGGAAGCTCCGGCAACAGGCCCCTACTCAAAAGAAGTCTGGGCTCCGGAACTGCACTTTCTTGATGGTCGCTGGCACATCTACTTCGCTGCCTCCGATGGCAACAATGCCAATCACCTTTCCTATGTCCTAAAAAGTGAAACCACTGACCCTTTGGGGCCGTACAAAATGCACGGTCCTCTTGCAACGGGCGAGGGAAAAGATGGGAGAAGTCCAAATCTCTGGGCGATTGATGTAACGGTACTGCAGCATGATGACAAGCAATTTGCCATTTGGTCTGGCTGGGATGCCGCCGGAACGGATCAGCAATATCTTTACATTGCTGCAATGAAATCAGCAACAGAATTAGCGGGTCCGCGGATCCGCTTGTGCAGTAATGACGATTACCCATGGGAATTCACGCGATACACACCCGACTTGGAAACGGAAGACAAAGGCAGGGGTTTGAATGAGGCCCCTCAAATCTTTCAGGCACAAGGGCGAACCTTCATCACTTTTTCCTGCGGCGCATCGTGGTTACCCACCTATAAGCTGGGCATTCTGGAACTTATCGCGGACGATCCCCTCAATCCAAAATCATGGAAGAAACGTGAAACGCCTGTCTTTACTGGCAATGGCTCAACCTTGGGTGTTGGACATTCCTGTTTTGTGACTTCACTCGATGAGAGCGAACAATGGCACATCTATCACGCCAAACGAGACGGTGATGCAGGGTGGCGAAGAACAATATTTGTTCAACCGATGAAAACGGGAAAGCGAGGATTTCCATTACTAGGGAAAGCCTTGCCAAAAGGCTCTGCAACACTGCGTCCCCAAGGGCAACAACCTCGCGCAACAAAACGGGAACTGAAGGAATCACTTCGAGACGAAGCGGCACCGGGAGACTTTAGCTATTTTGGCCATCACCAATACGCTAAACCTACCTCCAGCGGATTTGAGCTTGGTATCATTCCACCTGACCCTGTTAATGAGTTCCGCTGTGGTGAGAAGCTTGTTTTGGATCACAGCCTGCCTGCCAATCTGAATATCTCAGTGACCATTGACATGCTGGATCGAAGTAATGCCAGAGACGCAGGACTGCTGTTGCGTACAACAGGTTCTTCAATCGGTTACGACGCACAGCGAGGTTATTTTGCCGGCTTGATCCCCAACACGGGGCTGATCATTTTTGGAAAAACTGATGGTGAGACATGGACCGAATTAGCTCGTCAAACACACAGATTTGATCCCCAAAAGAAACAACGTCTCTCCGTAACATGCAAGGATGATCAGTTCACCGTGAGTGTGAATGGTAAGCTCATGATGTCAGTTCAAGACGGAACCTATGATCGCGGAACCATCGGAATGCGCGTGGTCAACACACACGCAGTATTCACAGACCTAGAATGCTCGCCATTGGAAGAGTGATGACAGATATTTCATCTCGAGCACACAACAATCACGCATTCTGTTGTAACCCTGTGAATTAGTATCGCCAAGCATAAAAGAGAGACGGCAACACGCACCGAAACCTGATCAGGCCGCATCGATTTCAACGGGAAATGTATCCAGTTGTTCAATCGAGGAACCGCCCATTCCATAGAATGGTCCCGCTTCAATGTGCCATCCCATCAGCACCACCGAATCCACCTCGGTGTCAGCAAATCCGAGCTTCACTGCCAGCCGATTCGCATCGATTTTCTTGCGAGAAATAAACTGATGGAGTTCGGGGAAACATCTCGCGTGATTCCCTCGATCGAGCCACCGACAGGCCGATTTTTACAGTCCAGCCTGATAACGATGACAGGAACCGCCATCGTGTGTCGCTTATCCTGCCGGCGTTCACCACCTCGACAGTCAGTGCAGCTCAAAAACTGCCACTTGAAGAAACCACTCAATTCCAGTAGCAGCTCTTGAAGAGGACAACCGTTTTGGCATCAATGAACAAAGTCTGATCTGATTTCGGATAATGGGGAACACGCAATCAATATCAATGCCCCCGACACCCAATCATTCCCCGCACGCTCAGCTCACCATGAACTGAATTCCACACCGAAAAACTGGGCTACTGATCGCGAACTGGATTGCTACAAGCCAACCATTGCAAACAAAAGTGGCATCCAAGATAGTTTCATGAACGACTGGATCGATCAGACTGCACCCATACAAAAATTGGTTGCGGTATCATGCAGTCCAAACACGTCGTTCCACAATATTTTGTCAAGATCACCCAAACTGCGGTACACAAAAATGCGTCTGGTTGAGATGACCACAAGCTGCACAGAGCAGGAGTCCAACCATAGCAATGAGGGCACCGTTTCGAACCTGTCTTCACACTTATAAGAAATCTCCCCAGCTAGGAACCGAATGATGACATTTCCAGAATCGCGTCCCCCCCACGATTTCAGATCCATCTGGCTGTTAGCATTCGTCTGCCTGTTTCCACAAACGGGGTTTCCAGCACAGCCAATACAAAAGCCGAATGTTGTGATATTGCTGGCAGACGACCTGGGGTACGCGGACATTGGCTGCTACGGCGGGCCAGTCAAAACCCCAACACTCGATGCCTTGGCCGCCAAGGGCACGCGTTTCAGCCAGTTCTATTCCGGGTGCGCGGTATGCTCTCCATCGCGGGCCACCCTGATGACGGGACGACATCATATCCGGACCGGTGTCTATAGTTGGATTCATGACCCAAGTCAAAAGTCACACCTACTGCTTCGTGAGTTTACGTTGGCAGAAGTACTCAAAGATGCTGGATACGCGACAGCGCATGTAGGAAAGTGGCATTTGGGATTACCCACCCCAGGCAATCCAAAACCAACCCCTGCTCAACACGGATTTGATCACTGGTTTGCAACATCGAATAATGCAGAACCGAGCCACAGGAACCCAGGTAATTTCATCCGCAATGGAGAGCCCGTTGGCAAACTCGAGGGGTATTCCTGCCAAATCGTGGCTGACGAAGCCATCGCTTGGCTTGAGCAACAGAAACAAGATCGTGAACCATTCTTCCTGAACGTTTGGTTCCACGAACCTCATGCTCCCATTGCTGCTCCTGATTCGATCGTCAGCAAGTATGGCCCCGTCAAGGACCAAGCTGCCATCTACTCAGGCACCATCGACAATACCGACAAGGCCATTCAGCGACTGCTGAATAAAATGCAGGCACTCGGTGTCACTGAAAATACGCTGATCCTGTCTCTTATACACATCTCCGAGCCCACGAGACCGAGGCTGATCT
>CAJXTM010000136.1 GCA_913061385.1 uncultured Rhodopirellula sp.
ATCTACACGTAAGGAGTCGTCGGCAGCGTCAGATGTGTATAAGAGACAGCTCGTTCCCGTCGGTGCGATCAACCCAACCCTGCCCGACTGGAAACACGACATAAACCTTTGCCTCGGGCGGTCCAAAATGCCTGGCATCAGAATATTCCCGGGATACCACGGCTATCAATTGAGCGACAAGGTGTTTAGTGAGCTTCTTGCGACGGCGACAGAACTGGGTGGATTTGTCCAAATCGCATTCACCCTCGAAGACACACGCACGCAATCCCACTCGGTAACGGCCCCAAACACGGATCCTCGACCACTCAAGCACTGGATGCAACAAATCCCCGAGGCTAAAGTTCAAATCCTGAATTGCCGACCTTCCACATCAGACAAGCAAATATTCGCGTCGATCCCCCGCGTCGTTCTCGATACATCAAGAGTCGATGGAACCGATGGTCTCGTCACCCTTGTCAATGCGATTGGTGTCGACCGTGTACTGTATGGTTCCCATGCACCATTTCTGATTCCAGAAGCAGCCTGCATTCGAATCCTTGAGTCAGGCATATCCGCTGCCGCTGTCAACGCAGTGATGACTGAGAATGCTGATAAGTTTCGGAAATCTGAAGTTCCCTCCCAAAAGAACTGATCGCAGGTCGTGCAAATGAATTTTGGATTGCCTTCGGCAGAAACGCTTCAACAGTACAGAATCTGGGATTCCTACTTCACGCCTTCTTTCTCACACCCAGGACCTGATGGCAGTCGTGGCCTGATCGATGACATTCAAAGGTCGATGCCAGCGGTCCAACTGGGACAGTTTGAAAAGCTCTGCTACTTTGCCCACGTAGGAATTGGTACCACGACCGACCCAACACTCGAACAACTACTGCAAGCCAAACCGGAATTGGTGCTGAAACCACTTCAGCATTGGCCCAACAAATTACTGGGAATGATTCAACTGAATTTGAACAACATTGCTGCATCAATGACGGCGTTGGATCGCTGGCTACAAGATGGACCAATGCTGGGAGTCTACTTTCCCGGAAGTGGGCCAGGAGCAGCGAACTGCATGACCCCTAACGTCAGCAAATTAGTCGATAGAGTCTCGGAACTTGGCGGTGTAATCATGCAGCACACGTGGCTTAAAACCGGCGGCAAACGCTCACCACAAGAATCGACACCGTCCGAGCTTGCTACATTGGCATCCCGTCATCCGCACCAGCACTTCATATGTGCCCACGCTGGCGGCGAATGGGAACAGGGCATTCGAGCAGTTCGAGAGACACCCAATGTTCTGATCGAAACCTCCGGATTTGATGCGACGGCTGGTTTCATCGAAATGGCCACCCGTGAACTCGGATCAAAGCGGATTGTGTTCGGCAGCCATTTGCCATCTCGATCGTTGGGAACTGAGATATCAAAGGTTACCTCCGCCAGTATCAGTGAAGAAGACAAGAAAGATATCCTTGGACGCAATTACCGCAAGCTTCTGAATGTGATTCAGTCATACAAGTGATTACCTAAAACAGCACTCCAAATACGAGAGTTGCAAAAACCATGCTCCTTGGCATTCCAATCATGCAGCGGTAGCAATCAGCACAATGAATTGCTCAACATGCGACACCGCCAAATGCTCCGCCCAAAAAAAGATCGATGCCCGACCCAGACGATTACCTGCATGCATGAAATGATGTCGAACTGGCTGACTTGGCCAACAGCCGATAGACTGCCATTCACCGACTGAATCCGATCATCCCACTGCAAGCCTTGGGGATGCCTCGTCTTGTTCGGTGGACCGTTGAAACGCTCACCTGCTGTCCTAACACTCCTGTCTCTGAAAGCGGGACACCAAGTTCAAATCGCTCACGAAAGTTCTGGCAGCCACCATGCATCGTTTCGGTTTTCCGACACTTTTGTCGATCGCCACACTGACAGTGGCTTACATGGTCATCTCCCTTCTGACTGACAGATTGAATCACTCATCCCGCGCGTCTGCAGTTGAAAATCCCACACCACGCATATCGACACTGAAAGCTGGACCGAACGTGCAGTACGAACTGCAGTCAAAACTGATCGATGCTATGCCGGGAGATGTCATTGAACTTGCAGAAGGACATTTCCAATTCCATAGACAACTGGACATCACGACCAGCCATTTAACAATTCGTGGTGCTGGCAGCAGCAAGACAGTTCTGTCATTCAAAGGTCAAGCCTCAGGCGGTGCAGGGTTGGAAGCAACGGGCGACCAATTCGTCTTAGAAGGGCTTGCAATCGAAGACACAGCAGGCAATGCAATCAAGGTGCTCGGCGCCGACGGAGTAATTCTCAGGGACATCCGTACCGAATGGACAGGGCCTGCACAATCGAGCAATGGTGCCTACGGCATTTACCCGGTTCAGTGCAGTAATGTTTTAATCGAGGACTGCACTGCTATTGGCGCGTCGGATGCTGGCATTTACATCGGTCAGAGCCGCAATGTCATCGTTCGATCAAATCGGGCAGAACGAAATGTTGCAGGAATCGAAATTGAAAACACCATCCAAGCGGATGTCTACAACAACATCGCGACCAAAAACACAAGCGGAATCCTCGTATTTGATTTGCCGGGTTTACAAGTCAACTCAGGGCGTCAAGTTCGAGTACACCACAATCAAATCAGTGATAACAATCACCTGAATTTTGCCGCCAAAGGGAATGTCGTCGCATCGGTGCCACCGGGAATGGGCATCATGGTCATGGCAACCGATGAAGTCGAAGTCGATCACAACACAATAAAACATCACCAAACCACAGGCGTAGCGGTACTTGCGTACCAAGCAACCAGCAAGCGGCTCAAGAAACGCGACACAACGGATTTTGATCCCTTTCCGGAATTGATCTCGATTCACCACAACCAGATCAGCGAAAGCGGCTATGCACCCGCTGGTGAAATGGGACTGCTGCTTGCCCCGTTTGTCGGTGGCGTTTTCCCTGACATCTTTTGGGACGGAGTCGGTGATCCAACACAGATGAAAGATGGATCATTGACTGAAAAACAATTTCCAGCGATTCAAAACAATGGTGATGTGCGTTTTACTAACTTTGACCTCTCTCACATGAACGCACGGGATCTGCTAACCGGACGGCACCGAATTGTCAGTGACCTAATACCGCATCAACTAAAACGCTCCCAAATACCCAAGGTAGTCCTGCCCCCCAGGAAACCACCACGACAAGATGCGTCTGCTGCCGTCCTGGTTTACCGCACAGCAAAACAAACGCTCTCTGAATATGGTCTGTTTCGGGGCAAGATCGCAGCGCATATTCCAGCAGAGCATGTTTATCCCTATGAACTCAACACCCCGCTCTTCAGCGATTACACCACCAAGTACCGCTTCTTTCAGATCCCCGAGGGCAAACAGATTCGCTACTCCCAACAGGGTCCGATTCAATTTCCAATCGGCACGGTGATCTCAAAAACATTTGCTTATCCCGTTGACATGACTGACCCAACCCAAGGCGAACGTTTGCTGGAAACACGAATCGAATTCCAACAAGAAGATGGTTGGTATGGCTTCTCGTACCTCTGGAACGAAGAGCAAACTGAAGCCACTCTTGCTCTGGGAGGAAGTGAATTCGATGTCAACTGGATTCATACAGATGGCAAACAAAGAACGAATCGCTATCAGGTTCCCAATGCCAACCAATGCCTGAATTGCCACCAACAGGGGGACGACTTCGCTCCGATTGGGCCAGTGGCTGAAAACCTTAATGGAAGCTGGGATCATGGGCACGGTTCACTCAATCAATTGGCTAACTGGACAGAGCGGGGGCTGCTGACGGGAACACCAACCCTTGCATCTATCGATCCTTGGCCCATATTTGACCACGCGCAGGATCGCTCCATTTCTGATCGCGCACGATCGTGGTTACATGTGAATTGCGCACACTGCCACAATCCACGCGGATCTGCTCGCACATCTGGTTTGGACCTGCGTTTGACACAAATGGATCCGGCCAAATTTGGCGTCAACAAGATCCCCGTCGCCGCAGGGCATGGCTCAGGAGGTCGGGCGTATGACATCGTGCCGGGCAAACCCGCTGAATCTATTTTGTTGTACCGAATTGAATCAAAAGATCCCGGCATTGCCATGCCCAGCGTGGGCAAAAACTTAGTTCCCGTGGAGGCTGCCGCGCTGATACGCGAATGGATAGAACAACTGAATTGAAAGATACAATCACGAGTATACCCCATGAGCAACCGATCATCGTCCCGACTGACCCACTTGTCAGATGCGGCCATTGACAGGTTATTTGAAGAACTGCACTCGGGCGTCGGTTTCCTGCGCACAACCTCACTGGCACAACGGATCAGTCTGGTTGATCGCTGCGCAGACGGGGTTGGTGTTGTCGCCCGCCAGTGGGTGGAAGCGGCCTGCAGTGCCAAGCGAATCCCCGGTGACTCGCCAGCGAGGGCAGAGGAAATCACGGCTGGACCGATTGCAACCTTACGATTCTTGCGACTACTGTCACAGTCACTGCGTGACATTGCCCACCAGGGATCCCCCCGCTTACCAGGGAAAATCAAGCGTCAACATGGGCAATGCCGCGTCCCGATTTTCCCAACAAAAAAACTCCATGACTCCCTGCTTTTCTGGCCCATGAAAGCCGAAACATGGCTCGATGAATCAGTCACCGAGCAAAACATTTTCTCTGACATCTCGGAACAATTCAGAACTGGTACTGCAGAAGCATCCATTGCAGTGGTGCTAGGTGCTGGCAACGTTTCTTCCATTGCTGCCACTGACATGCTCAGCAAAATCCTGATCGAGAACTTCTCAGTTGCCTTGAAGATGAATCCGGTCAACGATTACCTGACACCTTACTTCGAGACAGCATTCAAACCGTTGATCGAAGCCAACGTGCTCAGAATCATTCACGGTGATGGCGAAGTCGGAGAGCGACTGGTCAGTCACCCGGGTGCCCAGTCGATTCATGTCACAGGATCTAACCATACCCATGATTGCATTGTTTGGGGGCAAGGTGCTGAAGCTACAAAACGCAAGCAGATTCATGAACCCCGTTTGCAGAAACCCATCACAAGCGAACTTGGAAATGTCAGCCCATGGGCAATCATTCCCGGTCGCTACTCAACTGCTGAACTACGTGCCCAAGCCGAGACGATCGCTTCTTCAATTGTCAACAATGCATCGTTCAATTGCATTGCGACGAAACTCATTGTCACCTGCCGCCAGTGGCCTCAGAGAAGAAAGTTCCTTGATTTACTGGATTCAATTTTAGCAACCACCCCCCCACGCTACGCCTATTATCCAGGCGCGGCGGATCGCTTTGAACGCTTCAGTGGAACTCCACACGTGAACCGTGAATTTCTTCCGTGGACATTGAAACGTGATATTGATCCAAAACTAACGCCACACTTGCTGGGCGAAGAATCTTTCACTTGCGTTTGTGGTGAGTTGGCACTGACCTCTGACAACGAAAATGACTTTCTCGAGCAGGTACTGCATGTTTTCAACCGAGACATTTGGGGCACACTGGCAGCCAGCCTTACCCTTCCCACTGCGTTTCATCGCAAGCACTCCCAACTGCTTGACGAAACTTTGCGCAAGTTGCATTACGGCACTATCGGAATCAATCAGTGGACGGCGATTTCCTTTGCCCTGATGTCGCCGCCGTGGGGTGGGTTCCCGGGATCTAACTTGCAAAACATCCAGAGCGGCCTTGGTTTTGTTCATAACACATATCTCCTGAACCAACCGACAAAAACAATTCTAACCGCACCTTTGAGGATGCACCCAAAGCCAATTTGGTACTCCACGCATCGACAACCAGAAAAGGTTTCTTGGGCTCTACTGGATCTTTATCATCAACCCTCGCCGCAAAAACTCCCCAGACTCTTCTGGCGTGCTGCCACCGGCTGACCCGCGAACTGGCGACAAATCTCAACAACTGTACGAAATAGTGTACGATACGCTGAGGCTGTCCCCATGGTGACATTGAGTCTGCCAGACAAGACCCGTTACACGCTTTCTCTTTCAGCTTCCTCTGTACACTGCACAAAAACCAAAATTGAAATGACTGCGCAGAATAGTGTTGGCCCCGACCCTGCAAAGAATACCCTGCACTGTGATTCGAGCAGCGATAATAAATGTGCCTCATCTGCTGAACAGCTCGACGCGGAACACAACGTCCAAAGCGACTCCCCAATTCAAGGACAGCGACTGATTGACCGATGGCTGAATCAGTACGCGTTTTATCACCAAAACTCATTGAACAAAAAGATCCACTTCATCTGCGTACCCCTGATCATGTTCAGCATTCTCGGGCTTTTGTGGTCGATCCCGATGCCAAAGCAAGTTTCCACGTGGGGAACATGGATCAATGCCGCTACGCTAATCACGATCCTGACTTCGATCTACTACACACGACTTTCGCCCTGTCTTGCAATTGGAATGGTGGTCACAGCACTTGCATCACTCGTCATTCTCGAACATACCGAGCAATGGTTGGGGATTAGCGTCTGGCAATTTTCTATCCTGTTATTTCTGATTGCTTGGATTGGACAATTCCTCGGTCACCACATCGAGGGCAAACGACCGGCATTTGCAAACGACTTACAGTTTCTACTCATCGGTCCACTGTGGATTCTTGCCGCTCTTTACCGACGTCTCGGTATTCTTTACTAGCCGCGACTGACAATACCGCAGCAACTTACGACTGACCATGAACTTGCAAGCGGCACTTTCGTCTTGGAAAAATTAAATGTTGGATATACGTTTCCTGATCACGCTGCTTTTCACAGTGTGTCTGTGCACGCTGCAGGTTGACCGAGACTCGGTTTTAGCGGCAGACATCAATAACAGCAGGGGTGTTGAGTTAACCGGCAGCAGTTTGGCACAGCAAGTCATTATTCATCGCGATGAATGGGGAGTCGCACACCTGTTTGGCGAGACAGACAAGAGCACCCTGTTTGGAGTTGGCTATGCACAAGCCGAGGACTATTTCTGGCAACTCGAAGACACCACGATCCAGGCAATCGGTCGCTATGCAGAGATCCGCGGTAAAAACGGTCTAAAAACAGATTTGCTGGCACGAAGCTTTGAGCTTGCTGGACGTTCACAGCGAGACTTTGCCAAGCTCCCCTCAGAAAGCCAAGAGCTTCTTCAAGCGTTCGCCGCAGGAGTGAATTATTTCTTGGAAGTTGATTCGACAGTGAAGCCGCGACTACTAGAACGTTTCGAGGCATGGCACGTCTTGGCAATTGATCGTTACCTGATGCTAACGATGACCTATGGCGGAAGTGGAGCCAGGAAACCACGCCCACAGGACGCAAAGCTAAGTTTGCAAGATCAGGACTTTCCGCGTTACAGCTGGGACTGGGTCGACCCGCCAAACCAACTGGAGACAAACGTTCGTGAAGCAATTGGCTCGAACTCATGGGCGATCGCACCACAAAAAACAAAGTCAGGTGAGGCGATGCTATTCATCAACCCACACCAACCGTGGTATGGGATCGGCCAGTTCTACGAGATGCATCTGCACAGCAAGGAAACGCTTCGCTTTTCCGGCGCATGTTTTTTTGGAAATCCAATCCCCGTTCTCGGTCACAACGAAAATCTTGGATGGGCCTACACAGTCAATCAACCTGATGTCGCAGACTCGTGGAAAATCGAGTTCAACCATCCGCAGGATCCGCTGAAATATCGCTTTGGCGAAGGGTATCGCCGGGCCACAGAATGGACAGAATCAATTTCCATTTTGGAGAACAATGTTCTTGGAACGAAGACCGTGACATTTCGGAAAACGGAGGTTGGGCCAGTTATGTCTTACAACGGCAAGCAGGCTGTTGTCGCAAAAGTTGCACGACTGCATGATGTAGGACGACTTGACCAAGCTGTCGAAATGGCTGTCTCTTATACACATCTGACGCTGCCGAC
>CAJXTM010000137.1 GCA_913061385.1 uncultured Rhodopirellula sp.
GAGATCAGCCTCGGTCTCGTGGGCTCGGAGATGTGTATAAGAGACAGGAATCGCCCTGACTTACTTTTAGAAGCCTACAGTCGGTCAGCACAAACATTGAACTATTTGAGAGCGTTAGCAGAAGGCGGCTTCGCTGACATTCATCATCCTGAGAATTGGGAACTCGAATTCGTTACCCAATCCGAAAATTCCCAGCAGTATCATCAGATTGTCAGTGGAATCAGCAACTCATTGCGGTTCATTGAAACCATCGGTGGTGTTGCCAACGCAGACCTGTCTCGGGTCGATTTTTACACTTCACACGAAGCACTGTTGCTTCCGTATGAGCAAGCACTCACCCGTCAGGCCATCAGTGGCCGTGGCTGGTACAACTTGGGAACACATTATCCGTGGATCGGTGATCGAACACGGTCTCTTGATGGCGCACACATCGAATACTTTCGCGGAATCGAAAACCCCATTGGTATTAAAGTGGGGCCCACCGCCTCACCAAAGGAGTTGATTGATCTGATCGAGATTTTAAATCCTGATCGGCAACCAGGAAGATTAACACTGATCTGTCGCTTTGGTGCTGAACAGATTCGAGACTGTTTACCACCATTGGTCCACGCGGTACAGAAATTCAAGCATCCCGTGTTGTGGTCAATCGATCCCATGCATGGCAATACCATGACGACCGAGCATGGAATCAAGACACGCCATTTTGATCAGATTTTGAGCGAGGTACGCGACTCTTTTCTGATCCATCAACAACAGGGCACGACTGTCGGTGGAATCCATCTGGAGTTGACTGGCCATGATGTAACCGAATGCATGGGTGGAACCGGTGGACTGCAATCAACCGATTTGGAACGAGCCTATGAAAGTAATGTGGACCCACGACTCAATTATGAACAGGCAATGGAAATCGCGTTTCTAATTGCAGGCCAGGCTCAAGAATCAAACTGACTCAAAATTCATCGTGTGCCGTCCAATGCAGCGGCTAAGCGATGTTCCAGCAATCAACCATTAATTCCAATGCCCCAACGTCAACGAGCTGATCGCGAGCCACCCTGCCCTCCGCAATCGAAATCCAAGCCACCCATCCAAACAGCAGTTTCGCTTGCAGTATTAAATCTGGCAGAAGGTGAAGTCGTAAGTTTCGGTGACATTGCGAAAAAGGCGGGTCACCCCGGGGCTGCCCGCGCTGTCGGAGCTGTTCTAGCCAAGTCCAGTGACGCCCTGCCTTGGTGGCGGGTAGTGTACTCCGATGGACAACTGCCCCCATGCAACCCAGGATTACAAGTAGAACGCTTGACCGCTGAAGGTGTTGAAATGCACGGCTTCCGTGTCCTGTCATCACCAGCTGGTCGTTTTGCATAGCCGCAATCCAGCACTGATTCATCATCCATCAGGGAATGATGCGATAGCGACTCAAATTTAGAGCAATTCCGGCTAAACTAGAGAGGCTGTCCCAACAAGAAATGGGGTAGTATCACACACCTGAGTCCGCCAAGAGAGATCGAGCAGAACTATATGAGAATGATGAACGTGCTGCAGATTATCCCCACGCTATTGGCAACTGCGATCAGTTGTCTGACGACCACGGCAGCTGAGCGTCCGAATATCCTGTTCATCATGTCCGATGACCACACTGCGCAAGCAGTGGGCGCCTACGCGACACTGCTCAAAGATCTCGACCCCACCCCCAATATCGATCAGATAGCGGCCGAGGGAATCTGCTTCGACAATGCGTTTTGCACCAATGCAATCTGCACTCCCTCAAGAGCGTGCATCATCACCGGCCAGTACAACCACATCAACGGTGTCTTTGACCTCGGCGGGAAGATTGAACACGACAAACAAACTCTACCCAAACTGATGCGGTCTGCCGGTTACCAGACCGCAATGATTGGTAAATGGCATCTCAAAGTTGAACCGAACTTTGACTATTACAAGGTTTTGCCCGGGCAAGGAAAGTACTTCAATACCGAATTTCGAATTCAAGGTGAAAAGAAGTGGCCTAAGAATCTCGTCAAGTATCCGGGCTCGCATTCCTCTGATGTGATCACTGATGCCACACTCGACTGGTTCAAAAACCACCGTGATGCCGACAAGCCATTCTTTGTCTGTCACCAATTCAAGGCACCGCATGACTACTTTGAAAGTCATCCCCGATATGACAATTACCTCGCCGACATTGACATACCGGAACCTGATTCCTTGTGGAAAAAGCCTGACACCTGGGGTTCACTTGCAACCCGTGGATACAAGGATGAATTGGTGCCCCACATTGGAACATCCATCGGTCGTCGAAACCCAAGACGATCCTACGCAGCTGACCTTCCTGTCAAATTTCCAAATGAATTCAAATGGGATTACTTGGATCCCGAACTTTCAAACGAGCAAGTCAAGCGGCTTTCCTACCAAGCCTACCTAAAGAAATATCTGCGATGTGTCAAAGGTGTCGACGACAATATGAAACGTCTGGTGGACTATCTCAAAGCAGCAGGCCTCTATGACAATACGCTGATCATCTACACAGGCGATCAAGGTTTTTGGCTTGGGGAAAAAGACTATCAGGATAAACGTTGGGCGTATGACCAGTCTGAACGCATGCCCTTCATTGTCCGCTACCCGAAAGCAATTCCTCAAGGTGTGCGAAGTGATGCCATCGTCGAAAACATCGACTATCCAGCCTTAATGCTCGATTATGCAGGTGTTCAACCACCAGCTGAAATGCAAGGACGTTCCTTCCGCCAGATCTGCGAGAGCGGCAACGAACCGGATGACTGGAAACAGGCCACTTACTATCGATACTGGATGCACATGGCGCACCATGACAACCCAGGTCAAATGGCAATTCGCACCAAGTCACACAAACTGATCTACTTTTATGGCTGCAACTATGCTGGAAATTCATTGACCCCCCCAGCATGGGAACTGTATGACCTGACACAGGATCCGAATGAGCTGAACAATGTCTATGATGATCCTGACCACGAAGTGGTACGCAATCACTTGAAGTCCCAATTCGCACAATTGCGACGGGATATTGGTGATGATGGATCACACTATCCCGAGTGCGAAAAAATTGTCCAAGAGTTCTGGGACTATGATCAGGCTGACCGTGAGAAAGCGATCAAAATTTCGCGAGCTTTTCTGAAGAAGCGTAAAGCAGAACTGAACAGCATGAAAGAAAAGCAAAAGTAGTGTTTAAAATGGAGTCCTACTTGTTCATTGCCAGCCTATGGCGGCTAAAAACCATGCTCTAGAGGCGATAATTGAAGGTCAGATCGATAATGACCATCCCGATGAGCAGATGAATGAGTTGATTCCTCAAGTCACCCGACGTGTTCTATCCGCCTGTCTGGCAAACATACGTAGCCTACCGATGGCAATTCCCTGTCGGTCAACTGTCTAATTCACTACGCTTTGTCGTTATCGCACGTTCGCAGCCAATCCATTTCCAACGAGCTCAACGAATGAAACACATTCGGAACTTTTGCATCATTGCACACATTGACCACGGTAAGTCGACTTTGGCTGACCGACTGATACAAGCGTGTGGTGGCGTGACGCAGCGTGAGTTCCAGGACCAGATGCTGGACTCCATGGATATCGAAAGAGAGCGTGGCATCACGATCAAGAGCAATACTGTTTCTCTTTCCTATACAGCAAAAGATGGCGAAGAGTATCTATTGAATCTGATCGACACCCCGGGGCACGTCGATTTTTCCCACGAAGTCCGGCGATCGCTGATGGCGTGCGAAGGTGCCTTGATGGTCGTTGACGCATCTCAGGGCGTTGAAGCGCAAACGGTAGCCAATCTATACCTGGCGCTGGAATATGATTTGGATTTGCTTGCGATCATCAACAAAATTGACCTGCCAGCGGCAGACGTTGACCGTGTCCGCGAAGAGATCGACGCCGATCTTGGTTTAGATCCGTTTGAAGCGATTCCTGTCTCTGCAAAAACAGGCGAAGGGATTGAGAATGTTCTCGAGGGCATTGTCACCCAGTTACCCTGCCCGTCGGGAGATCCTGACGCCCCGCTCAAAGCGCTGGTCTTTGATGCCCACTTTGACAAATACCGGGGCGTCATCCTGCAATGTCGCGTTGTGCAGGGGACACTGAAGCCACGTCAATCCATTCACTTCATGCACTCAGGCCGCGATTACAAGGTCGACGAATTGGGTTACAACCAATTCAAGCTCAACCCCAAAGAACAATTGAGTGTTGGAGAAGTGGGTTACATTGTTGCGGGCGTGAAGAGTGTCCAAGACATTGAGATTGGTGACACAATCACAGCCTTGGATCGCCAAGCTGATGCACCGATCCCTGGATATCAGGAAGCTCGTCAGGTCGTCTTTTCATCGGTGTATCCGATGAGCACGGATGAGTATCAGGACTTGACCAAAGCCCTCGACAAACTTGCCATCAACGACGCCGCCCTTACCTATGAAAAAGACAGCTCCGCTGCACTCGGTTTCGGCTTCCGTTGTGGGTTCCTGGGCCTATTGCATCTGGATGTCATCCAAGAACGCTTGCAGCGTGAATTTGACATCGGACTTGTCATTTCTGCACCCTCGGTGAAGTACAAACTGAACCTAAAAGATGGCACCACCATCGATGTCGACAATCCTAGCTACTGGCCTGATCCCACCAACATTGACTCAGCCTCTGAACCGTACATTAAAGCTTCCATTCTGACACCCGAAGATTACGTTGGTCCAGTCATGGAGCTTTGCCGGGAACATCGCTCCGAAAGCCAGACGATGAACTACCTGTCAGCAGGCAGGGTTGAGGTCACCAGCGAGATGCCTTTGGGTGAAGTGCTGTTTGACTTTTATGGCAAACTCAAAATGATCACACGGGGTTATGGTTCCTTCGATTACGTCCCAATCGAGTACCGTTCCACCGATGTTGTCAAAGTAGACATTCTCGTCAACAAAGAGCCGATTGATGCATTGGCTTACTTGGTCCACCGCGAAAAAGCACGTGGACGAGCGTTGCACTACTGTGAACAACTGGCAGAAGCGATTCCGAGACACCAATTCAAAATTCCAATTCAAGGGGCGATCGGGGGCACCATCATCGCTCGCGCAACCATCCAACCCTATCGCAAAGATGTCACTGCAAAACTGTACGGTGGTGATGTAACACGAAAGAAGAAGCTGCTTGAGAAACAGAAGAAGGGAAAAGCCAAAATGAAGCAGTTTGGCAGTGTCAACATTCCGCAAAAAGCTTTTGTCTCTGTACTACGTGCTGATAAAGACTAGGATGCCGAAAATCGTGCGAACCACACAGTGGTTACAAATTGCAATAAACAATTGTGAGTAGTGAATACGATCACTGTCGTCGCCGACTCATTCACAGGTTTACTGATGGAAATCACGGCCATGCCTCGAACCCCTATGCGTGCTCACACGTTACCGGGCAAATACTTTGCATCGCAAGAAGTTCATGACCGGGAAACAGATCAGATCTTTCTGAAACAGTGGATCTGTGTCGGGCGAGCTTCCTCCATCATTGAACCAGGCGATTTCTTTCTGCATGAAATGGATGGCGAAAGCTTTATCATTGTTCGTGCTGCATCCGGCCAAATCAACTGCTTTTACAACGTCTGCCGACATCGTGGGACCCGACTTCAACAAGAGTCATGCGGCCACATCAAAAGCAGAATCCACTGCCCTTACCACGCGTGGGGATATGATACTGATGGCAATCTGCAGTCCGCACCGAACATGATGGGTGCGGAAGATTTTTGTGTGGTGGATCATTCACTGCAGAGTGCAGCGTGCGTGGTTTGGCAGGGATTCATCCTGATCAACCAGCAACAATCAGTTAATGCGTTCCAGACAGATTTTGATGAGGTCCTACATCGATTCGATGACTGGGAACTCGATCGGTTAGTGAGTGCCCATCAGATCACTTATGAAGTACAAGCCAATTGGAAAGTCATCTTTCAGAATTACAGTGAGTGCTACCACTGCTCGCTCGTTCATCCACAACTACGTCCGATCACGTCCGTTGAAACTGCATCCAATGATTTCACAGACGGTCATTTCCTGGGTGGACCCATGATATTGGCCGACAACTACAAAAGCGTCACGATGAGCGGGCAATGGTGTGGTTCACCCCTTCAAAAGCTGTCTGCAGAAGACTTGCGACGCGTCTACTTTTACACTCTGTGCCCTTCTCTTTTCATCAGCCCGCATCCTGATTACGTCCTCACCCATCGGATCGAGCGAGTCAACGTCGGGTCAACTCGAATTGTTTGCAATTGGCTATTTCCGCCGGAAGTTATCCAACAGGACACCTTCGATCCCAGCCAGGCTGTTGAGTTTTGGGACCTCACAAATCGACAGGATTGGGAAATCTGTGAACTGACTCAGAAGGGTGTTCAGTCCCGTGCCTATCGACCGGGGCCCTACTCAGGACTAGAAAGTATGTTGGCGGCGTTTGACGATTACTACCTTGCTTTGATGGCAACTGCCTGACGCTGACATGACCAACCGCTGGCGGATCGGTGTTATGGGTTAATCCACGAGGGAACGGCGGCAGGAACTTTACTGCTCAGCTTACCTTTCGTTGCAAATCCAAATCAGGCAATGCGATCCCGCAGAATTTCCTGAGCAGCGTTCATTCCGCAAGCACCCATGACACCTCCACCTGGATGACTGGCGGCACCACACATATACAACCCACGAATCGGTGTTCGGTGATCTGCCCAGCCAGGAACTGGTCTCATCATATGAAGCTGATTAAGATTCATCGCACCTTGAAAAATATTTCCACCTGTCAGCCCGTAGGTCCGTTCAATATCGACTGGACTTAACACCTGCCGGTGTTCGATCGCTTGATGAATATTCGGCGCATACTCAGCTACTCTCTCCACACAGCGATCAGCAAATCCCTCTTTGATGTCATCCCACACCAATCCTTCCTTGAGTTGATAGGGAGCGTACTGCACAAACATACTCATGATGTGCTTGCCTTCCGGCGCGATGGTCCGATCAACGCTGGTAGGAATGGTGATTTCAACAATGGGGTTTTTACTTGGCTCCCCGTACTTGGCGTCGTCATAAGCCCTCTCAACTTCCTCTAGGGTTTCACCAATATGGATCGTGCCGTTGTGCTGGGGCGCAATCCCTGTCGATGGCAAACACGTAAAATTTGGTAACTCAGAAAGCGCCACATTAATCTTTGCAGTTGCGGAGCTGTAATCAATTCGATTGACAGCAGCACGGAAGGGTGACGGTAAATCTTTTTCCTCCAGAAAGTGATTGAACGTCAGATTGGCATCGACGCTGGAAGCCACGACAGAGGCCCCCAGTTCACGTCCATCGCGCAGCAACACACCACGGGCTTGATTTTTTTCAACCATAATCTGGTCAACCTCGCACTCCGTTTCGATGGTCACCCCAAGTTGGCGGCAAACCGTTGCAATCGAGTCTGACAAGGCTCCCATGCCGCCTTGGACATAACCCCAAACTCCTCGAGATCCACCTGCTGTTCCCATCACATGATGCAACAGGACATAAGCAGTTCCGGGCTGGGAAATTGAGGCAAATGCCCCAATCACGGCATCCGTGGCGAGAGTCGTTTTCAGGACCTCCGTTTCAAACCACCTTTCCAACACAGGCCTTGCTGCCGCAGTCAACAACTCAATCCCTTCCGGGATTGTCTCTTCCATGCACGCCAAGGCCTTACGAAGGGCCCATCCCTTTCGAAGATCCCTCAGTTTCTTTCCCATACCGATTCGACGCCAACTGGACGGCAACGGTAACAAATCAGGTGCGGCCTGATTCAGAACAGGTTCCAAATGCATCGCGACATCTTCAAGTACACGCTCATAACTGTCTCTTATACACATCTGACGCTGCCGACGACTCCTTACGTGTAGAT
>CAJXTM010000138.1 GCA_913061385.1 uncultured Rhodopirellula sp.
TCTACACGTAAGGAGTCGTCGGCAGCGTCAGATGTGTATAAGAGACAGGTCTGGGGCTGACGCCAGATGGTCTTGTTACCATTCCTAGCAGCGAAGGTGACTGGATGCCCGCGTCCATGATTGCAGCCATTCGCCCTGACGGAGCGATTCTCAATCGCCTGGCAGGGAAATCACCCGACGGCCGCAGCCTGCCCTTTTTTGGTCGCCCCGGTGGCAATCTTCAACAGCCTCCTGAAGTTCCGATGTTGTACCTTCCTCGTGGTCTGGATAATTCCAGTGGAGGCCAGATTCACGTGGACAGTGATCGGTGGGGACCGGTCAAGGGAAAGATGGTGCACTTGTCGTTCGGAGCCGGTCGCGCGTTCTTGTTGCTTCGTGACGAATTCGATGGATGGATTCAGGGTGCGGTGATTCCCATCGGTGGTGAATTTGCCTCTGGTGCACACCGCGGAAAATTCAATCCTCACGATGGACAGTTGTATGTTTCAGGGATGGCTGGCTGGGGCACCTACACCACCGATGACGGTTGTTTTCAACGGGTGCGGTACAACGGTGACAAACCGCAGTTGCCCGTTGGATTTCATGTTCATGAAAATGGTATTCGCGTCGATTTTTTGCAGCCTGTGAAACAAGACGAGGTGGCAGATCCTGATTCCCATTTTGTTCAAGCATGGAATTATCGATACAGCGGGGCCTATGGTTCACCCGAGTACTCGTCGCGGCAGTTGGGATTGCGTGGTCATGATGTGCTGGATGTGCAGTCGGTCAGCGTTTTGCCTGGTGGGAAAAGTCTATTTCTTGAGATCAGGAATCTTCAGCCAGTCAACCAACTTCACTTGTTGGTGGCCACGGGGCGTGAGCAGGAACATGACTTATTCATGTCGATTAATCACATGGACGAAGCTTTCCGCGGCTTTCCGTCTTACCAACCAATCGACAAGATTTTGTTGCCACATCCGATGCTTGCTGATCTTGCCAGGCCGGTGGTGTCGAAACGGAATCCGAATAACAAAGCGATCGCAGATGCAAAGCCTGTGATTCTGAAAGCAGCTAAGAATTTGATGTTTGATCAAACGGAGATTCGCTTGCCAGCGGGTCAGGCTGTCAAACTGACGTTTCAAAATCCAGATTCTGTCCCCCATAACTGGGCTCTATTGAAACCGGGGACACTGCAGAAAGTTGGCGAACAGTGCAATCGCCTGATCTCTGATCCGCAAGCGGCGGCGCAGCATTACATCCCTTCGTCGAGTGATATTCTGGCGTACACGAATGTGGTGGAACCCTATGCGGAACATACAATTTACTTTCGGGTGCCAAGTGAACCGGGGCGTTACCCTTATCTGTGTACCTTTCCAGGGCACTGGATGGTGATGAATGGTGTGTTGGTGGTTGAGTAAGTCAGGCAGTGGATGGTGGCAACGAAGTTTCTTCCGCGGAAGGATCCATGCTGCTGGGCTGGTTCTACTCCTCGATCGAGATGTTCTCAGTATTCCACCCATGGCTTGCGCGAGTGATCCTAGAGTTGGTAAGATCTAGCCTTCAATCATTTGTATACCAACGCGTGATGCCACCACTCGTTTTTACTAGTGGTGCATTTTCATCACGGGAGTCTCGCATTGACCCTTCAGCCGAATCGTATTTATCAGGGCAATTGCATCGAAAAGCTTCGGCAATTGGAAGCAGGTTCGGTGGATCTGATATTTGCTGACCCGCCCTTTAATATTGGTTATTCGTACGATGTTTACGATGATCAAAAGACGACGACTGATTATTTGGAGTTTTGTGAGGCATGGATCCGTGAGGTTCACACCGCGCTGAAACCGAGTGGGACGTTTTGGCTCGCTATTGGCGACGAATATGCTGCAGAGCTGAAAGTACTGTCACAGCAACTTGGTTTCCATACTCGCAGTTGGGTGATTTGGTACTACACGTTTGGTGTGAATTGTGTGCGCGGGTTCAGTCGGTCTCATACTCATCTATTTCACTTCGTCAAAGACCCGGACGATTTCACGTTCAATGGCGAGAATCCAGCAGTTCGCGTAGCCTCTGCAAGGCAACTTGTCTACGCAGACAGCCGAGCCAGCACGAAAGGAAGATTGCCAGACAACACTTGGATACTGCGTCCCCAAGATGCGAAGGCGCCAGGTTTCTCACCATCACATGACACATGGTTTTTCTCACGTGTTGCTGGGACATTCAAGGAACGCGAAGGATTTCATGGTTGTCAAATGCCCGAACAACTTCTGGGACGCATCATTCGGGTATCCAGTAACCCAGGTGATCTGGTTGTCGATCCGTTTGGGGGCAGCGGAACAACGTTAGCGGTGGCAAAGAAATTAGGTCGCCGGTGGAATGGCTTCGAACTTTCCAAAGAGTATGTGACACGGATTGAAGAGCGGGTCGGGGGATGTGAAGCCGGTCAGGACCTCGATGGTCCCGCTGATCCACAAAAGAGTGCGCCGAAGACTTCCCGCGGAAAGAAACGAACAAAGTTTAAAAATGGTAAACCAGTGATTTCACTGGATGCTGCAACAGAATCATCCGTAATCGAGGCCTTTGCTGATGCTTCCGATGGACATTCGACGGACTATGTACTCTGTGATCCCAACCTCGCTAAACGCTTTTTATGTGCTTGTCGGGAACGTGCACTTCCCGGTGATGCCCGTATGTGGAATTCATTTCTGTTGAGGATTCGGAAGTCCGGAAAGTTGCCAAAGTCAACTAATCCCGGCCGAAGATTATCGTACGCTGATATGGATCCTTATAGCGATGGCAGCGAGGCGGCCATGAGACTGGTCGGAATCGATTACGGTATGACACTTGATGAGATGTTGTGTAGTCCACTGGCAGCCAGCGAGTTTGATCAACTGGCCGGCCTGTTTGCTCCCGGTTATTCATCCTTTGAATATCGATGGTCAGCCTTAGCGCTGCGAAAGCGGGCCGGTACCAAACGTTATCGAACACTTGCATGTGACCAGCATGAACACTGGAAGCAACAGCGAACACCGAATCGTCTCGCGATCGAGAAATGTCTTGCGGCAAAATATGACTGTCCGGGAGTCTACGTCGTTTTGCATGAAGATTCAGTGCTTTACGTTGGTGAGACTCGCAGTCTCCGTGACCGCGTAGAAAAACTTCTGAACACAGAAGCATGGATGAAATTTTCGCCGACCGCCGTGCGTGTTTGGACCATCGATGGTGAGCAGCAACAATTTGGTTTGCGGTCTTTTTTGGTCAATCGAGACAAACCATTGCTCAACTCTGAGTATCTTCGACAGAGCTAGTTTGAAACTGAATATTGATTCGCATGACTTTTACACCACCGAGGAAAAATGTTTGAGACCCCATTAAATGGTCTAATTGCCGCGACGGTGACACCACTTGATTCAAACGGACTCGTTGAATTAGCTGCGATCAAACCCATGATTGAGCGTTTGATTGAATCTGGTGTTACCGGCTTGTACGTTTGTGGCAGCACGGGTGAAGGAATGTCCTTGACCTGTCAGGAACGTAAAAATGTTGTCGAGGCAAGTGTAGATGCGGCAGGTGGACGAGTGCCGGTAATTGTGCAGGTTGGACATAACAGCATCACCGATGCCTGTGATCTCGCAAAGCATGCGATGAGTGCTGAGGCGAATGTGGTGTCAGCCACCTGTCCATCCTATTTCAAGGTTGCAGATACCGACACATTGTTGAGTTGCATGGGGCAGATAGCAAATGCTGCTCCTGAGCTCCCTTTTTACTATTACCACATTCCTGCGTTAACAGGTTCGCAGATTGATGTGGTTGAGTTTTTAGAACGAGGTGGAAAGAGCATCCCGAACCTTGCGGGTCTCAAGTACACCAATACGTTGATCCACGAGTTTCAAGCTTGCCAAAATACGCAGTCGCGAGCCTTTGATGTGGTTTGGGGTTGTGACGAAATGCTGCTGGCTGCCTTTGCCAGTGGTGCAACGGCGGCGATTGGTAGTACCTACAATATCGCCGCGCCACTGTATCGCCGGATCATTGAAGCAATTGAGGCCGGAGATTGGCAGACCGCACGTCAGTTGCAATATCATTCGGTTGCCATGGTCAATGTCATGAAGTCCTATGCTTTCCACGGCGCGCTGAAGGCAATCATGTCGATGTTGGGAATGCCAGTGGGCAGTTGTCGACTACCGTTGAATGAGCTTACGAAAGATGAGACAGAGAGTTTGCGAAGCGGATTGAATGACATTGGATTCTTTGACTGGTGTGGTCATGAAACCCAGGTTGGGAGTTAGGACATGCGAGGATTGGTTTGCTGTTTTGGTTTGTTGCTGGGCTGTATGTTGGTTGCTCCTCTAAATGGTCAGGAAGCCGACGAGGATTTGCTGACGTGGAGCGACGAGATACCGCCGTTGCCAGATTCGATCGGTGTGGCCGGACCATTTGTCGGTGTGCATGGGGATGCTCTGGTTGTCGCGGGGGGAGCGAATTTCCCACGACCCGTTTGGGATAATGACAAGGTTTGGCATGATCAAATTCACGTCCTTTTGAAGAAGGATGGGGAATATGTGTGGAAGCAAGCTGGACGTCTGCCGCGACCACTCGCATATGGTGCGGCCGTTTCTACCAAAGACGGGGTGCTTTGCATTGGAGGCAATGACAGCAGTGCTACCTACAGCGAAGTGTTTTTGTTGAAAGCTGATCAGCAGACTGGCCAAGTCACGATCGTCGACTTCCCTGCTCTTCCCAAAGCTTGTGCTTTCGGCGCCGCGGCCTTGGTAGGTGAAACGAAAGATAAAGATGGAGTGGTGTTCCTCGCCGGTGGGCAAGTAGGAGCATCGCTCGATACAGCAACCAATCAGATGTGGTCTTTGGATCTTTCCAAACGCGATGACACAGCGGCGTTTGCTTGGAAAAAAGAAGCTGATGTTCCCGGACCTACCCGTGCGCTCAATCTGACGCTCGCACAACATGATGGCTATGAAGAGTCCATTTACGTGATCAGCGGTCGCCGACAAAATGGCGAAGCGGTTCAATTCCTGACAGATGTGTGGCAGTACAAACCGAGTTCGAAAACTTGGCGATCCCGAGCTGATGTGCCCAAGTGTGTGATGGCGGGTACTGGGATCGCTTCGGGGCAAAGTCATTTATTGGTGCTTGGGGGTGCCGATGGATCATTGTTTTTCAAGGCGGATGAGTTGCGTGACACTCATCCGGGGTTTCAGAAGCAAGCTTGGGCGTATCACACAATCACTAACACTTGGGTGTCTGCCGGAACGACGCCACAAAATCAGGTTACTACTATTGCCGTTGAATGGGATAACGCGATCATCATTCCCAGTGGAGAAATAAGACCTCGAGTGCGAACCCCCAACGTCTGGAAGGTAACGCTCAATCCCAAAGCAGATCAGTTTGGTGTCATCAACAATGTGGTGTTGATTGGATACCTGCTTGGGATGGTGGCGATTGGTTTTTATTTTGCACGCCGCACAAAAAATACAGATGACTTTTTCCGCGGAGGAAAGAACATTGCTTGGTGGGCTGCGGGGTGTAGCATCTTTGCCACCATGCTCAGTTCGCTTACTTACACAGGCGTGCCTTCGAAGTCGTACGCACAGGATTGGGTCTATTCAGTAGGCAATTTCATGATCCCGTTGGTTGCCGTGCTGGCCGTGTACGTTGCTTTGCCGTTCTATCGTGGAATTGATGCGACCAGTGCCTACGAATATTTGGAGAAGCGTTTCAATCGCGGTACACGTTTATTTGGCAGTGCCAGTTTTACTTTGTTTCACATCTTTCGAATGGCTGTCGTGATGTCCCTGACTGGGATGGCATTGGCAGTTGCTACACCGCTTACCCCGACTCAGTCCGTATTGCTGATGGGAGTCATGAGCATTCTGTATTGCACGATGGGCGGTATTGAAGCAGTGATTTGGACTGACACTGTGCAGACCGTCATTCTGTTTGGTGGCGCGTTGATAGCCTTGGTTTTGTTGATCTCGGGAATTGATGGTGGATGGCAGGGTTTTCTCGATAATTCTCAAGCCTCGGGTAAATTCAAAATGACCAATTTGAATCTTGATGCGACGAGTGCTCAGATCGCATTGTGGGTCATTGTGGTTGGTGGTATTGCTCAGAATGTTTCTTCGTATACCGCTGACCAGGCAGTCGTGCAGCGATACATGACCACACCTACGCGGCGATTGGCTGCACGGTCTATATGGTTGAACGCAGGGTTGGCGATCGTGGCGACATTTTTGTTCTTTGGTCTCGGAACAGCGTTGCATGCTTTCTACCAATCACATCCGGAAAAGCTTGATCCGAGTATTACCACCGATCAGATTTTTCCACTTTTCATCGCACATGAGATGCCGGTTGGTTTTGCGGGTTTAATCGTTGCCGGGATCTTTGCTGCGGCTCAATCAACGGTTTCAACCAGTATGAATTCCACGGCGACAACCTTGGTGACCGATTTTCTTAAACCGCTCAAGGTCTGCCGTACCGATCTTGGTTATCTGCGATCAGCCAGGATTCTGACGCTTGTTATCGGTGTGTTGGGTACATTGATCGGTTTGTTGTTTGTTAATCCTGACATCAAGTCACTCTTTGACGAGTTCCTAAAGATCATTGGGCTTTTCATGGGCGTACTTGGCGGACTCTTTGTTCTGGGAGCCATGACTAAGCGAGCCAACGGAATGGGAGCATTGACGGGGGCAATCGTGGGTGCCATGACGATGTATCTGGTTTGGAAAGAGACAGCGATTAACGGATACCTTTACACCGCCATCGGCATTGGAGTCTGTTTTGTCGTCGGCTACTTGGTCAGCTTGCTGGGGCCAGCTCGCAACGATGAAGAGCTGGCAGGGCTGACGATTTACACGATGTCTGGAACTAGTGCGCCCGATGCGGTGAGTGGATCATCAGCATGAGTCGGTTCAAGCCGAAAGAACTTGCTGCGATTTATCGCAATGGTTTGCTGGAAGACACCATGCCGTTTTGGTTGGATCATTGTGTGGACCACCAACACGGGGGGTTCATGATGGCGTTGAATCGAACAGGCAAGGTAGTGGACACGGACAAAGGAGTTTGGCAGCAAGGTCGGTTTACCTGGCTTCTTGGCGAGCTCTACAATAATGTCGAAGCTCGTGATGAGTGGTTGAAACTGGCTCGCCATGGAGCCGAGTTTTTGTTGCAGCATTGCTTCGATCCCAGTGATGGACGCATGTGGTTTCATGTCACCAGAGATGGCAAGCCCATTCGCAAACGCAGATATGCGTTTGCTGAGAGCTTCGCGGCGATAGCATTTGGGGAACTTGCCAAGGCTACCGGTGAACAGCGTTACGCTGATCATGCAATCAAGACGTTTCAGAAATTCGTTGATCACAACCTTGATCCAGTGGACACTCCCGCTAAATTCACTGCCCACCGGCCGACTCGATCAATCGGGTTTCCGATGATCACCATTGCTACTGCGCAGGAGTTACGGGAGTCGATTGGGTTTAGCGACGCTAATCGCTGGATTGACAAAAGCATTGAGGTAATCCAGCGGTTCCATCTAAAGCCAGAATTGAATTGTGTGATGGAAACGGTCAGTCAAAGTGGTGATGTAATCGACCATTTCGACGGGCGAACACTCAATCCCGGCCACGCGATCGAGGGTGCGTGGTTTCTGATGTGGGAGGGCGCTCATCGAAATGACTCAAAGCTGATTGAGATGGGTTGCCAAATGCTGGACTGGATGTGGCAGCGAGGTTGGGATTCAGAATATGGGGGAATCCTTTATTTCACTGATGTTCATGGACAGCCGGTCCAGGAGTATTGGCACGACATGAAATTTTGGTGGCCGCAATGTGAGGCTATCATTGCCACGCTGTCTCTTATACACATCTGACGCTGCCGACGACTCCTTACGTGTAGATC
>CAJXTM010000139.1 GCA_913061385.1 uncultured Rhodopirellula sp.
CCTCTTCACCAAGCACAACGACACAACCGTTCGATATCTAAACCGTTCGAAAAAAAGCACACCGAAAAAGCACACAACACTCACACGGAGTTTTTCCCATGCGTGCCATCCAGATCTCTGAAGTAAAAACCCTCAAAGCAATCGAAATCCCAAATCCCGGCAACCCAGCGGCTGGAGAGGCATTGGTGAGAACCCACCGCATGGGTGTTTGCGGCACTGACATCAGTTGTTACCTCGGCAAATTTCCGTTTTTTGACTTTCCACGAATTCCGGGGCATGAACTCGGCGTTGAGGTCGTCGAGGTCGGTGCAGGTGTCGAGAATGTAA
Organism: uncultured Rhodopirellula sp.; assembly: GCA_913061385.1. Classification (GTDB taxonomy): domain Bacteria; phylum Planctomycetota; class Planctomycetia; order Pirellulales; family Pirellulaceae; genus Rubripirellula. The sequence continues at coordinate 328 of CAJXTM010000139.1, forward strand.
AGCCTGGTGATCGCTGTAGCGTCGAGCCTTACATGAATTGCGGAGAATGTTATTCATGCCGACACGGCGCTTACAATTGCTGTCAGAAGCTGAAAGTCATTGGCGTGATGATGAACGGCGGACTATGTGAATCATTCCTCGTGCGTGCTGATAAACTTCACCCTTCCCAGAAGCTCAGCTACGATCAACTTGCATTAGTCGAAACACTTGCCATTGGATGCCACGCAAACGATCGAGGCGCCCCCGAAGATGGCGACCATGCTTTGATCATAGGCATGGGCCCCATCGGATTGGCGACGTTGGAATTCGCGCGACTAACCGATGCGACCATCAGCGTCATGGACATGAACCAAGCTCGTCTTGACTTTGTCCGTGAGAATTATGGTATCGAGAACACAATATTATTTAAGGGTGACGGTTCAGAGCGGGAACAGATGGAGAAGATTACCAACGGTGATATGTATCATGTCATTACCGACGCAACCGGAAACAAACACTCCATGGCAGGCGCACTCTCCTACATTGCTCCGACCGGTCGCCTGGTTTACGTCGGAATCACCACTGAAGAAGTGGCGTTTCGGCATCCAGTCATGCACCGTCCTGAAGCCTCAATTCTCGCATCACGCAATGCTCTTCCACCAGATTTCACCCGCATCATCGGGTTAATCGAAGACGGAACCATCAACACCACTCCATGGATCACACACCGAACCAGTTTCGAAGGTGTGCTCACTGATTTCGAATCCTACACAAAGCCGGAGACGGGAGTCATCAAGGCTATCATCGAAGTGACATCCTGATTTCCACTCTTCGCTGAATCGACCTGCGTTTGATTTGCAACACCAATCGCATCACGAGCAGACGCATCAAGACCGAACATAACGCTTCCTCAACATCCTATCGCTGCACCACCAGGTGTATCAGCGGCATCTGAAAGAAGACCAATGACGAAAAAATGTGTAGCACTTGGCTTGGCACCGAGCTTTGGTTTTGGTGATCGCACCGGACTTGCAACGCCGGGTCATGTGGCATCTATGAAACGTTGTGGCCAAGGCATTGAGGCGATTTACCCGCAACAGTCCATCCGGGAAATGACGCGCACAAAGAGGACACCGCAGCAAGTCATGGACGATGCCATGAATGGTGCAGAGGCTTCAGGTTGGACTGGACCGATCGGTGCGGATGCAGATCATCTGAAAGTTCGTGAGGATGTCGATGTTACCGCGGCGGTTGGATTCACCTTTTTCACAATCGACCCATCGGATGACGTGGACCAACAGGCTGATGACTACGATGAAGCGAAACTACGAACAGCATTCGCCGAAAACCGCAGTGAATCTCCATGGTTTGACGATTACCTCGGCAAGACAGTCAAACTCGGAACAGGAACCATCGTTTCACTGGATGAAGAGGCTTGCATGCGGGCCGCGGTCAAATATGGAAAAGCTATTACAAGGGCATTGAAACTTGGCAACTACATCAAGAGTGTCAATGAATCGGCTGGCAATGATTACGAAATTGAGCTTTCGGTTGATGAAACTGACCAGCCCACTACATTGGCCGAGCATTTCATCATCGCGGACCAATGCCTCAAAGGTGGCATGAAATTGGTGAGTCTTGCACCGCGTTTCATCGGTGATTTTGAAAAGGGAATCGACTTCATAGGCGACCTCGAAGCACTTCATGCTTCACTAAAAGACCATGCCGCAGTGGCAGAGACCCTCGGCCCATACAAATTGAGCCTTCACAGCGGAAGCGACAAGGTTTCGATGTACGGCTTGCTTGCCAATGCAACTCAAGGTCGGTTTCATGTAAAAACCGCTGGCACGAGCTACCTTGAGGCATTGCGAGTGGTAGCTCGCCATGACCCAGCAGCGTTCCGCGAGATCATCGAGTTTTCGCGAGGTCGCTACGAAACCGACAAAGCCACCTACCACGTCTCTGCGACATTAGCAGATGCACCGCTGACAAGTGATGCGGATGACGCAACCCTTGAGAGCGAGTACTTGGAAATGTGGAGCGATGTTCCTGTCGGCAAAGGCTTTACCAAACCCGGCCGGCAGATTCTTCACTGTACCTTTGGTTCAGTTTTGACGGACGAAAAGCTCGGTAAGATTGTCCTTGACTGCTTAACAACTCATCCCGACACCTACACCGAAGTGCTCGACGATCACTTCGGTCGCCACCTGGACGCCCTGCGTAGCGGTATGGAATAGAGATTGGTGTTTGGGTTGAAGACCAACATGTAACAGAAACCTGGCATGCGACAAGTCGATACTGTCGGATCGGAAATACTGTAATGCACCAAAAGTTTGGCAACACCAGTCTGACCATGCCGCGCGTGGTCTTTGGTGCAACGTGTCTGGGCAACCTGTTTGTTGCAATGAGCGACGAGCAGAAGCGAGACCTGATTCGTGAGTGGTTTTCACAGATTCCCAAACCGGTCGCGATTGATACCGCTGGCAAGTATGGGGCCGGCTTATCGCTTGAGGTTCTGGGACGTGACTTGGCTGCATTGGACATCAAACCCGATGAAGTTGTCGTCAGCAACAAACTGGCGTGGCGACGGACTTCTCTGCAAGGTCCGGAACCAACGTTCGAACCTGGTGTCTGGGTAGACCTGCAACATGATGCGGTGCAAGACATCAGCCACGATGGAATCCTGCGCTGTCACGAAGACGGTTGCCGAATGTTGGGTGTTTACGCTCCACAGTTGGTGAGCGTGCACGATCCAGACGAATACCTAGCTGCGGCAACCGATGCTGAGGATAGAAACCGCAGGATGGATGATATCTGCGGTGCCTACCGGGCATTGGAAGAACTGCGAGATGCCGGCAAAGTCGCGGGAGTGGGAGTTGGAGCCAAGGACTGGCGAATCATACGCGAACTTGACAAGCACTGTCGCTTTGACTGGGTAATGATGGCGAATAGCTTTACCATCATGCACCACCCACCCGCATTGCTCGAATTCATCTCGTCACTGCAAAGCAGAAACATTGCTCTGATAAACTCAGCAGTCACACATGGTGGGTTTCTGGTGGGTGGTAGATTCCTGGATTACCGGGAAATTGACCCAACCAATCAGAATGATATGAAGTGTCTGGAATGGCGCCGTCAATTCACCGAAATCTGTCAGCAGTTCAATGCAAGTCCCTACGAAGTTGCCGTTGCATTTGGCGTCTCACACCCCGCCGTCACGTCTGTTGCCTTGAGCACCAGCCAGCCCAACCGAGTGAGATCGATGGTATCGGCAGCCACAAAAAAACCAGTGGCAGCGGTCTGGGATGAACTGCGTACGCAGGGCCTGATTGACGCTGGGTATCACCATCTGAATCCTGCCATCTGAATCTTTCATCGGCATTCCACGTAAGATCAGCATTTCGTTCGCCCCGCAGCTTTCAGCCACCCCTGCGGATTTCCGATCCTTTGAATCGAACGGTAATTCGGTACACCTTCTTACGATGGTAAACTACCTCCCCATCGCTGTTAATTTTTTCCGGCACGTCGTGTCGCCATATATCGACGCTGGCATGGTACCCACGTTCAGAGAATACATCGATCAACATTGCCAGTGCTTCGTGTTCTTGCCAAAGCGGATCTTCTGAGTTGATATCGGCGTGTCCCGAAATCGCATGCCGAACGACAATCGGCATCATCTGTTCTTCGATGAAGCGAACCACTTTGTGGAACAACTCAGTACGTTCAATCTCGTATTCGTCCAGTCGCGTCACCAACTCGCGCCGAGCATGGCTGACAATATCACTCGCCAGCGGGATTGCCTGTAACGAATGGAAAGTTCGAGGGTCCAATTCCAGCGAGCTTTGGTACTCCAGCTCACGCAGAATATTTTCCTGAACGACTTCCAGCGGCGCTTGGGCGTTGATGAAATGATAATGAAAAATCTGTTTCAACGAGACAAGTGCGTCGTAGGTTTTTTCTTTAAAGACACGATAGCGGTCCCGTGCAAGATCTTCATCGAAGTCAGTGGGCCTTTCTTCCCAGATCTCGCCGATACTGCTCTCGCGAACCTCTTCATTGTGAGCGATCGTTTTTCGGCCTCGAAATAATTGCCTTGCTACACTTTCGGCCTCGTCCACGAACAGCACCATGATGTGGAACGTTGGCTGCTTGAAGTGAACCAATTGGGGGCTGTCAGCAAACTCGCGTCGCAGAGCATTCATACGATCGTAAAGCATCTTGAGGCATTCCACCTGTACCTTGGTGCGAGGAAAACCATCAAGAACTGCACCTCCTTGGTAGCCCGGTTCGAGCAATTTTCGAAACACAAGACTGACGACCTCGCGGTCCCCAACCATCCCTCCCCTGGCCTTGATGGCCTGAGACTCAGGGCTATTCAAAAGCTCGCTGACGACAACGGGACGCTCAGAAATATCGCGGACTTTGCGAATGAAATTGGTGTTGGTTCCTTTACCAGAACCGGGAGCACCACCCAGAAGTATCAATTCCTTTGGGAAATGAAGGCTTGCTTTGCCGTATTTTGACTCGAGTTCTTTCCAAACTGAGTTGAAAATCAATTGTGCATCTTTAACCTCGAGATCGGCTGGCATCGATGCAATTTTACTGGGTTCTGAGGTTCTCACGATCGCTCTGCTCAGGTTGGAGTGTTCTGGTTCCATCAATAGAACATCCCTGTAAGTATCGGCCAACACCAGAGAAAAGTTGGGTTTCAAAGGAAAATCCGCCGCAATCGACGGTCCCCGCTGATCCTGCCACGCACCTTCTGTTGCGAGCCACCGTCACGACCCGCCTATCGCCAACCAGATCTAGGCCAAAATGCTGCTTCCAGACGCCCCCACACCCCCCGAAGACGTATCGTTTAACAGCGTGTTCTGATAACGATTTTAGCCATACAAAGGGAAAACAGACCGTGTTTCGACTCGATTCCGTATCTGACCCCCGACTCAATGAACACAAAATACGCAACTGGAGATGTGGTCGTATCCTGATGCGTGCAGGGAAATTGGTTGAGATTCAACACCGCCTTTTATGTGGCAATGTTTCAGTCGCAGAAGTTTGGCTGCAAGCCAAATTCGGACGTCGTGACGACGACTACTGCTGGTTGGATTATCACCAGCCAGTGGGAATGCCCAGCTTTTTGACACTCGATTACATCCGCACTGGAACGCTGGCCAGTTACAACACTTTCATCGGAGCGTACCACATTCTCGGTGAAATCGCTCGGATCCGATCCAGCGTTGCAGTCGTGGCCCATGTCACCAATCGAAGCATAAGTGATCGCCTCATGATGCGACACGGTTGGGAGCAGCACATGCAGCACCTGAGCGGACGTCACTGGATAAGACGCTTTTATGATGGCTACCCAAACAGTCGCATCGAACAATTTGTCAACACGCCCTGCGATGTACTGACGAAAATATGCCCGACCGAAAGCCTAAGCAACACAAACACTGTGTCTGATTCGTTTTATCCCCCCGTTGCTATCCAGACCCGAAAGTCATCAGCACCGCTACCGGGCTGACCTACGTCGATTTGGCTTCGCACGGGCAGCCTCAAACCATCACAGGTAGAACGTTGATCAACCGTCGAAGCAATGAAGGACACTTAACGATACCGTTCAAACCATGATGCTGAAGAAGAGCACTGCTGTTCATCAAGACTGACGACCTACTGTTGAACTTGACTGACAGACTCTTGCTCTCGGAACTATCACATTGCCCGGATGTCGACACATTCCATTCCTGCGCGACGCGCCGCTTCGATTCCCGGTTCACCGTCTTCGTACACACGGCAATGCTCAGGTTTCACCTGGAGTCGGCGAGCCGCCTCGAGAAAGACATGCGGATCTGGCTTGTGATACTCAGTATCCTCACACGTCACAATCGTCTCAAACCAGTCCATGACTTGTATTTGCCGCAGTTGTCGATGCACCAAATTGCGAGTCCCGCCGCTGGCAACTGCCATTTTCAACTTACCCCGGTTACTCTCCGCAATGTCCACCACATGCGGAATACGACGCAACAAGTCGATTGACTCCAGGAAATGCTTTTCTTTCTCGGCCAACGCTTGCTGAAAATCAAGATCTTTTCCCTGCTCAGCCGCAAACATGGGGATGACGCGACTCGACGGCGTGCCTGAATGAATGTAAAAATTCTGCTCGTCAAGCGAGATATCCTGACTCTGTAACGCCTTCTGCCACGCTGAGTAGTGTGCAAACATCGAGTCAACCAAAGTACCGTCACAATCGAATAGAAGAGCTTGAATCATGTCAGCAGTATTCGCCAGCTAGGTGGATCGTAAATTGAACGTATCTGCACGCTGGAATGACGAATTCATGCAGTCCTGAATTCGCAACTCCGAGCTCTACCTCAAGGTACCGACTGATCACCGAGTTGTGGACCGGACCGCCAAACGAATGTGACCAAAAAGCAAAGTCCAGCGATTTTCCTGTATTCAGAGACCATTCAACCCTTCTCTCCGCAATCGATTCTGCACACACGGAAGTTAAATGTCCATTCGCATTGCTGACCTTTTTTGTGGAATCGGCGGTATTGCTGAAGCTGTACACCGGCGTCCCAAACCAACTGCAATTGGTGATGTATCGCTGCCTAGCTGCTCACAAACAAACCAACCCGTTATCGCAACTGCTATCGACATTGATCGCTCAGTTGCCACGCTGTACAAGAGTCACCACGGGATCACTCCCCGGTGTTCAACAATTGAGTCACTGGACAGAGTGTCAGCAAATGCATCTGAGGATCTCGAAATGTGGTGGATGTCTCCCCCCTGCCAACCCTACACGCGGCGCGGCCTACAACTTGGATCCAAAGACTCCCGAAGCCTCGCACTAGCTCGATTGATCGAACTGATCCCCTCTGCAGAGCCGCGATTTATCGGCTTGGAAAATGTGCCAGCATTTGAAGGATCAAAACACCACCAGCAATTAACGCAAACACTCTGTAACGCAGGTTACCAATTTCGGGAGTACAAAATATGTCCGACCGAGTTGGGAATTCCGATGCGACGAAAAAGATATTACTTACTTGCAAAACAAAGTGGCAACCCACTGCCCGATTTCGATCCCTCTAACTCAGCACAGCCCTTACAGAACTTCATTGACCCTGCATCATGGAACGATGCAGCATTGCACGTGCCCTCAGATTTGTTACAGCACTATCAAACCGCGATGAATATCATTGACGCGAGCAGTCCTAACGCCGTCACAGCATGCTTCACATCGGCTTACGGAAAAAGCCCTATTAAGTCAGGCTCCTATCTACACTGCCAAAAACAAAATTTGGTGAGAAGATTCTCACCTAATGAGATCGCCAAGCTCATGGGATTCAGGGAGAATTTCTTCACATCAAGCGACTTAGGACAACGAAGCCAATATCGACTGATTGGAAATTCACTAGCGGTGCACGTTGTCCATTCGCTTTTATCGATTCTATTCGACGAATGAAAACCACCGCTCGAAATCCCAATCTCCACAATCCCAATCTCCACAATCCCAAGCTCCACAATCCCAAGCTCCACAATCCCAAGCTCCACAATCCCAAGCTCCACAATCCCAAGC